>JAFDFT010000325.1 GCA_019309685.1 Deltaproteobacteria bacterium | reverse complement strand
CCTCATCAAGTTCAGAAACCTTGTAATTTACTCCCCCTATATTAAACCCGCCGTAGCTTAGCGATAGATTTTCGTTCTTAGGCACCATGACAATATTTGCCCCAAACTGATTCAATCGCGCTTCAATATCCTTTGACATACTCTCAGAAATGGATAGAAGAGCAACCACTGTTGCCACTCCGATAACCAACCCCAGAACGAGAAAAATCATTTTCCCTTTCCGCCGTCTTAAATTATTTAATGATATATTATAAAGCTTCAAGTTCTTCCTCCTCTTTCATCGTCGCTACCCTTTGATGATGACTGACACGGTTAAGAAGGGTTGTTCTCAGACCTTTATCTTTAAAAAATCCATCGATTCGTTCAGTATCAATGGATGTACGGTCAAATGTTACGACAAGTCGAGTACCATTTTTATCCAATACAGCCGCTTTGACCCCTTTAATCTTATACATCTCAGGAAGAGTATCTTTCGGCCAGGTCCCCGTCCCCTCGAACTTATAAATCGCGTCATCAAGATTACGCGTGACAACGAAACTCACAGCCTTTGGTGCAACGATAAGAACAAGCCCGGCAAAAATACAAATAGAAACAATGGCAGCAATCGCACCAAAGCTCATACCCCGTTTTTTAACTCCCAGAACCTTTTCTCTTTTGTCTCTGTATTTTTCCAGATCGTATGTCATATTATCCATCCTATTTAAATTTATCAAAAAATATCCCCCTGAATTTTGAACGAATTGGAGGCTTTCATATGCAAGGCATCTAAGGGTGAAGCTATAGTGTACTATTGCGAACCCTAGTAACGCCGCAGATGGAAGTCTCCGGTTCGCCTATCAGGTGAAAATTGATGAGAAAAAAACAAGTATTCCTTTTACACTATAGCTAAAACACTCAACATCAAAATATTGTGGCACTATTATCATGACGACTCATCTAAAAATCTTCTCATCAATTTTCGTTCAAGACTATTTATATTCACAATACCAACTATTTTTATTAATATCCGCCATGGAGATCATAATATTATTAGCGACGATTTTCCGATCTAATGGTGCCGGATTGCATCCGCCTTTGACGTCATTGATTCGATTTGAAGCGAATCGCCTGCCGCAATTTGTACACACCATATAATCGCCATCCTGCACGTACCCTTTTCCTGAACGATAGCAGACATCGCATGCGTCAATTGCCGCGCGGATAACACCATCACTGCTTTTTAATACAAAAAAGATGACTTTTGTTCCATTTCCTGATTTGACCTTAAAATAATGGGCTTTCCCGTCACTGATATCCTTTGTGGGGATTGTTAATACGCCTGTTGTTGGGGTTAACGTCTTAGCCTTAAAGCCTGATAGTGTTAAAGCGGAAGAGATTACGGAAAATGACATAATAGCCATAAACATTAATAACGTAATTGTTATTCTTTTTTTCACTTTATTTACCTCCTGAATAGTATTCTATTTATACTTCTTTCTTTTTAATTCTTAATTGTCTCGTAAAAAGTTAAAATCTATTTTGTTTCTTTCCTTTCTCCACGGTTTTCTGAAAACCGTTTCATAAGCTCTTTCCATGAAGCCGAACTTGCATAGCAGCCTCTGGAACGAACCGAGCCTACATAAGGGCATCCAACCGCATAACTGTCTTCTTTAGAAGTAAAACTCGGTCCGTTTTCATTTCCGCGTGTAGTTGTGTTTGCAGATCCCGCGCTGCCGCAGCACCCGCCTCCAGATTGTCTGGTGTTTTGTGAAATAAAAGCCTTTTTGGAATCTATTTCTGTCACTGAAAGAATCTTTGCAGGATATCCAATAGATGTGATTGCTTCTTCAATTTTGCTGCTTTCAAGCGCTTTTGTATGATCAACCGCAACCAGTGCCTGGCCGAGGTCGGCTCCTAAACCAACCATGCCATCAAAAGTGTTTAATTTTTGACTAATAGCTGACAAACATGAACCGCATGTGAGTTTATCTACCTTCATAATAGTGCGGTTCACCGTTTTACCCAAAACAGTGGTTTTTGCCGTTTTTTCGAAAAAAGCGCCTTTCGCTGAAACATCATTATCCGAACACCCCGTAACAACAAACCCGATCATAACTAAAATAATGAAGACTTTCGTCATTCGATTTTTCATTAAATACCTCCTTATTGCATGTGCTTAATAAAAGCTTTTATCTGGTTATTTCTCAAATTTTGTACCCTTTTCTCTACAAGTTACATGCCAACTATTTGTTTTTAATCTGAAAACAACTTATATGTTCCTATCTATTTGATAAAAAACACTATATTGGTCGCATGTCCATTTTGGCGGAATAATTTGCTGCAGATATTCTCCACATGATTGAAGAATATTCTTCAATCATGTGGAGAATATTGTATAATTTTCATGCGAATAAAATAAATAGGTTTGAATTGGGATTAAACCAGTATGTGGATACTTCCGTCTAAGGCATAAAAACACACCCTTTGCTGCATTTTACACTGCCAGAATCCCACACATCCCGTTCTCGTTAACTTTTTAAATCAAATAACTTGCAAGATCATTGTGCTTTTTTTATCTGTTGACCTTAAATAAAAATGCCATATTTTTAATATATGTTAGAAATTAAAACATTATATTGACAGATATTATAACATGTTTTAAATTGTCTGAAAAAGGGGGGGGGGGGGTAAAAAACCATGGATAGATTTTATAAAAATTTAGGTGTAAAGATCAAAAAAATGAGGGTAAATAAAGATTTATCTCAAGATGCGCTGGCAAAAAAAATAAAAATAAGTAGGGTCGCTATTTCACAAATAGAAACTGGAAGTAGGAAAATTAGCGCTGAAGAGATAACTAAGATTTCTCAAATATTTAATATCACAACGGATATTTTGTTAGATGCTAAAAAAGATATTGAGATTGTTTTTGAAAAGGCCACAAAAAAAACAGAGAAAGAACAGGAAATTAGAATCAATGTTCCTCAACGGAATCTGCAAAAATTCAAGGAAATATTAATTTATATTCTTGAAAAAGTTGGATCTAAACCAAATGTAGGGGAAACAGTTCTGTATAAACTTCTTTATTTCATAGATTTCAATTTTTATGAGAAGTATGAAGAACAATTAATAGGAGCAACCTATATAAAAAATCATCATGGGCCAACTCCTAAAGAATTTATAAAGGTTGTAGAAGAAATGGAAGGTAAAGAAATAGTCAAAGTAAAAGAAAAATATTTCGAATATCCTCAGACTAAATATCTACCTTTAAGAAAATCTGATCTTACTCAATTCAAAGCACACGAAAAAGAAATGATTGATGATGTTTTAAATACTCTATCAAATATGAACGCTTCTGAAATCAGCGAATACTCCCATAATGATGTCCCCTGGCAAACTGCCGAGGATGGAGAGGTTATTGAATACGAATCCGTATTTTATCGAACTTCGCCGTATTCAGTGAGGAATTATGGCGAAGAAAACATTTAATGAAGTACGCAGACTCCCTGAATTTGAAAAAGATTTCAAGAAGCTGGCAAAAAAGTTTAAAACCCTCGATGATGACATCAAAGCGTTTATTGATAATCAGCTCAAACTTACTCATATATTGGGAATTGATAATAAAGGAGTTTTTCATATCTCAGAGTTGGGCATTAAAATGCCCAAGATATACAAAGCAAAAAAATTTGCCTGCAAAGCTCTAAAAGGACGTGGAGTGATGAGTGGCATAAGAATAATATATGCATATTATGAAAATGAAGATATTATTGAATTTATAGAAATCTATTTTAAAGGAGCTAAGGCAAACGAAGATAAAGACCGAATAATAAAATATTACAGCTAAAATATTGGAGGCCAAAATCAATTTGTCCTTGCTTTTTAGATACTTGCTATAGCAACCTTTCACCAAAATGATTCAAGCTGGTATTTTCAATACCCGTCACGTTTCTTTGATACACCATTACCGCACTGAATCCTGTTCGGATTGAAAATGCCTCCAAAAATTTCTGAAAAATATAAATGTAT
>JAFDFT010000324.1 GCA_019309685.1 Deltaproteobacteria bacterium | reverse complement strand
ACCAGATCTTTTTCATTCCATTTTGGTAGTATAAGCGTTTTAATTCCCGCGCGATGAGCGGCCAAGACTTTCTCTTTAATCCCCCCCACCGGAAGTACCTGTCCCCTTAACGTAATTTCACCTGTCATGGCCAGATCTTTTTTAATAACTTTATTCGTAAATAGTGATGTCAGCGCGGTAAGCATGGTAACACCCGCCGATGGCCCATCCTTGGGAATCGCGCCTGCCGGTACATGTATATGGATATCGTGCGTTTCAAAATATTTTTCATCAATATCCAAAGAAGTGGCATTCGTCCGTATAAAACTTAGGGCCGCAGTTGCTGACTCTTTCATGATATCACCCAGTTGTCCGGTCAGAGTAAGCCTGTTATTTCCCTTCATCGCCGTGGCTTCAATAAAAAGCAGGTCTCCGCCCGTTTGGGTCCAGGCAAGTCCCATGGCTACACCCGGGGTAGACGTTCGTTCTTTTGCTTCCGAACTTATCCTTTCAGGGCCCAGAAATTTGGAAATATTTTCAAGTTTGATAGTATAAGAACGGGTTCTTCCAACTGCGATCTTTGCCGCAACCCCTCTACAAACATTTGCGATTTCCCTTTCCAGATTTCTTAAGCCGGCTTCTCTTGTATAACCGGATATAAATTTTTTTACCGCTCCCTTTGTAAAATTAATGTGGCCAGCTTTTAAACCATGGGCTTTTCGCTGCCTGGGGATAAGGTACCGCTTGGCAATTTTGATTTTTTCATCTTCAGTGTATCCTGCCAGTTTCAGCACCTCCATCCTGTCAAGTAATGGAGGAGGAATGGTATCTAAAATATTTGCAGTGGTGATAAACATCACATTAGAAAGATCAAATGGAACATCTAAATAATGATCGGAAAAAGAAAAGTTCTGCTCTGGGTCCAGAACTTCTAAAAGTGCTGATGAAGGGTCTCCGCGGAAATCACTTCCCACCTTGTCTATTTCATCAAGCATGAAAACAGGATTGTTCGATTCTGCTCTTCGCAGCCCCTGTATGATTCTTCCAGGAAGTGCACCAACATAGGTACGGCGATGCCCTCTAATTTCCGCTTCATCTCTTACACCGCCAAGCGAGATTCGAACAAACTTGCGGCCCAGCGCACGTGCAATGGAATGCCCCAAAGACGTCTTGCCCACACCGGGCGGGCCTTCAAAACAAAGAATAGGGCCTTTGGAATCTTTTTTCAGCTTCCGTACTGCAAGATACTCGATAATTCTTTGTTTCGCTTTTTCAAGACCGAAATGATCTTCATCAAGTATTTTTCTCGCTTTTTTTATATCCAGGTTATCTGCTGTGTAATCATGCCATGGCAAAGCCGTAATCCAATCCAGATACGTTGACGCGACTGTATATTCGGCGGATGACGGGTGCATACGTGATAACCGGTCAAGTTCGCGTTCTGCCTCTTTCCGGGCTTCTTCGGGAAGGTTTTTTCCCGCAATTTTCAACTTGTACTCATCAATTTCGACAGGCTTTTCTTCTTCTTCCCCGAGTTCCTTTTTTATCGCTTTTAGTTGCTGGCGCAGGTAATATTCTCTCTGGCTCTTATCAATATCTCCCTTTACCTGGGATTGTATCTTGTTTCCAAGCTCTAGAATTTCCAGCTGCTGATTGGTCAACCGTGATACTTCCATTAACCTTTTTTTGACATCTAGAGTTTCAAGGATTTTTTGTTTATCCTCAAGGGGTATATTAATGGTAGAAGCTACCATATCCGCTAACGTGCCCGCATCTTGTATGGATTGCGCCATGGGCCCAAATTCAGGAGGCAGCCCCGGAGAGAGTTCAGCAATCCGCGTAAACAAAGATACAAGGTTGGACATCAGCGCCTCTATTTCCTTATCTTTTTTTTCTTCGGCCTTAACATGCTCCACAGCGGCCTTAAGATACGGCTTATCTTCAATGAATTTTTTTACCTTAAACCTTTCCAGGCCCTGTACCAGTAGCTGTGCCTTGTTATCCTCGATTTTTGCCATTTTAAGAATGAGCGAGCTGGTACCAACCGTATAAATATTTTCAGGAGAGGTAAGGTTTTCCCCTGAAGATTTTTTTGATACAACAAGGCCGATAATCCGATCTTTTGCCATCGCTTCGTCCACCAGTCGTATGGAATCCGTCTGCATCACAACAATAGGCAGTAACATTTTTGGGAAAAGAGCAGTATCAAATAGAGGAAGTATGGGGAGCTGTTCCGGAATATTTTCAGCACTTATCTCCATGGGCTGCTGCTGATCTGACATAATAACCTCCGTCAATTCGATGTAGAAAATCGATGATTGAAAATACTATCCGTCTGTTATCGTTATCTTGTATGTTTTATCCAGCGGCATCTTTGCGAGCCTGATCCTTAAAAAACCGTTCATGTAGGAAGCGGATACGATTTCAGGGTCAATGGGTGACGGAAGAAAAAGAATCCTTTCAAATCTCCCATATTGAATTTCAGCTAACCTGAACCTGGCATTTTCAATTCGCGGCATTTCAGTTCTGAGCCCATAAATTTTCACCGCTTTGCTGCTGATTTCAACATCAAGATTTTCTTTATCAACGCCAGCGATCTCTGCAAGTATAATGACTTCCTCCGGTGTTTCATAAATGTCCATCTGAGGTTTCCAGGCATGTTCCGTACCTGCAAACATGGGTCGTGCGGATCTAAAAATACTCTCAACAGTCTTTTCCAATTGGGACGCTATCTGACCAAAATCGTTTGTAAATCTTATTTTAATAAAATCATCCATTTTCGCCTCCTGGAAGTTAAGGCTTTTGTTATGTCAAGTTCTGATGGCTGAATTTATCATTCTCCTTTAATTTTGTAAAGCAATTATAGCACTTCATCTATGTCATTACTCATCGTAATTATAATATATCAATTGCGCTTTATTGCGTAATAGCCTATTTTTGCATATATGGACCTTTTCAAAAAAGATAAACGAAAAATAATATTAGGCTCTCAGTATTTTTTATATTTCGGGGTAATGGGTATTTTTTTACCTTACTTTAATCTGTATTGTTTTCATTTAGGATTTAACGGGTTTCAAATTGGCGTTTTATCAACATTACGCTCTGTAACGTTGGTGGTATTCCCATTGCTTTGGGGGGTGCTGTCAGATCGATTTCGAATTCGAAAACCGTTATATATTTTTTTCAACATCGTCAGCTCCTTAATTTGGGCCTTTTATCTTTTTACAACGAACTTCTGGTTCATATTTGCGCTCACCTTTTTTTATGGAATATTTTACGCACCGATCATTTCGTTTCTTGAAGCCTTTACCATGGAAATATTGGGTATTCAGAAAAATCAATATGGCTCCATACGGGCATGGGGCTCTATTAGCTTTATTGTGACTGTTATATTGCTTGGAAAACTAATCGATTTATATGCAATCGAAATAATCCTTATTTTTATTCTGATAATGTCTTTATTCCAGGCAGTTATTTCCCCTAAAATTCCAAACAGCCCTCCAGTAAAACGCACATATCGATCGACCAATATAAAAGCTCTTTTAACAGGCAGAGTGATTATTTTTCTTACCTGTGGTTTTCTCATGCTGTTAAGCCATGGTACATATTACGGCTTTTTTTCAATACATCTCGAAAATCTGGGCTACAGCAACACGTTCATTGGGTTGACATGGGCGGTGGCCTCTATCGCCGAAATTTTCGCAATGCTCAAATCCGATTGGATATTTAAACGGTTTCGCATCGAAAAAGTTCTTATTTTTTCATTTATAATTGCCGCGGCAAGATGGTTTTTCCTTTATTTTACTATTGCACCATTTGCGATTCTTCTAACCCAGCTCCTACACGCTATTACCTACGGCACATTTCATATGGCAAGTATTTTATATATCGATCAATTGACACCGGACCAGTCAAAAACAACTGGGCAAGCGGCCAATAATGCTGTCTCCTATGGCCTTGGTTTAATGATTGGATTTTTTATTAACGGATATTTATATGAACGCCTTGGATCAGCGCCTCTATTTATTT
>JAFDFT010000323.1 GCA_019309685.1 Deltaproteobacteria bacterium | reverse complement strand
TTGGCGGTTTCGCCCCGGTCTGGGTCATATAGTAAAATTTCAGCCGTTTTCCTTTATGCAAGGAAGGCTCATTTTTTCTAAGAGCATCCTCCAGAATTTTATTTAATGGCCCTGTTCCAATACGAGTTCCATATTGTTTGTAAACATCTTTCACCAGAGTAAATATCTTTAACACTCTCTGGCCGGTAAGTGCCGAAATCGTCAATACTGGAGCAAAACTTAAAAATTTTGCAGCCATTCTCAACTGCTCTATATGCTTTTTTACAGTTTTCTCATCCTTCTCAACAACGTCCCATTTGTTCAGAAGAAAAATACACCCGCAACCCCTTTCATACGCGTATCCTGCAACATTGATATCCTGATCCGTAACACCTTCAAAAGCATCAATAACAAGGAGCGCCACATCGCACCTGTCAAGGCTTCTTAAGGCTTTAATAATTGAAAATTTTTCAAGTTTCTTTGACACCTTTCCCTTTCGCCGGATACCGGCGGTATCAATTAAAACATAGGAATTTCCATTTATATTGCATGTGATATCAATAGCGTCCCTTGTGGTCCCCGGGGCATCACTGACCAGAAGCCGTTTTTCCCCGAGGATTCGGTTAATTAATGAAGATTTTCCCACATTGGGCCTGCCAACCACAGCAAGATGGACCATTTTATCGGACTGCTTTGGTTGATATTCCGGAAGAGACGCTATCAGGTCATCAAGAAAATCATTTGTGCCGTATCGATGTTCAGCAGATACGGGATATAATTTTTCAATACCCAGATCATAGAATTCATATAAAGCTGATTCCTGTTCAATACCATCTATTTTATTCACCACATAAAAAACAGGTTTTTCAATGCTTCGAAGCATATGAATCATATCACTGTCAAAAGGAGATATCCCTCCTTTTCCATCTAGCATAAAAATAATAACATCCGCGTCTTCAATAGCCTGGTTTACTTGAAATTTTATCTCTTGAGCAAAGTCGTCCTTTTGATCATAAAAAAAGCCGCCTGTATCAACCAGTGTAAATTCAATGTCATTCCATCTTGCGTCGCCATAATGCCGATCTCTGGTAACACCTGGAAAGTTATCCACAATGGCATCGCTGGTTCTGGTTACACGGTTAAAAAATGTGGATTTTCCCACATTGGGACGGCCTATAATTGCCACAATCGGTTTCATTTACATTGCCTTTTCATTCCAAACAATCATCCATACATTTTGATTTGTGAGTATCCCAAATTATTTCTTGCAATAAATCCATTGATTATTTAATAAACGTCTATTCATTCACCAGAAAAGAAACAATTTTAATGGAGGCTTTATGAACAAAAAACAAAAAATCATACTATTTATTTTCGCATTTATTCTTCTCGCGGTTTTGTTATTCCCGCCATTTCATCTAAATAAAGGAGACGAAGGCGACTATAATACCGGCTATGCCTTTATTCTCATGCCTGCGAAAAATGATTTAAGCATGATAGATGCAAAGTCACTATTTCTCCAGTATCTATTTATTGTAACCATTGGCGGTGCATTGTTTTTAGCATTTAAAGACAAACAATAACTTTTTGTTATAAGGTTGTTAAGAATTGACCGTTATTGGTCGAATTCTGCATTTATGGCATGGGTTTCACATTGAACCAGGCACGCGCGGCATGCTGTACAATTTTCTCTTTTAATAAAAACAGCCCGCTTATCTTCACCAATCTCCCAGCATCCGCGCGGGCATATTTCTGAACAGCAAAAACAACTAACGCATTTATCCTTGTTATAATTAATTTTTCGATATCCATTTAACAGTTCTGTACGAACTGTGCCGGCAAAATTGATATTTCCGATAGCGCCAATCCCCAGTCGCGCCAGGAAAGGATCCAGATCGCTGGACATTATAGAAGAAAGCCCTCCCAGTTCGCTGGCGTAAATAAGCATCATGACCATGGCGATGATTATATTTGCCTTTAAATGGACTGGACTTATTACGTCCATCCATGAAACTGCAATCAGAATACAAAATAAAATGAATTCAGGCAAGATCACTTTCTTTAATCCGGATTTCCCTGGCAGCCACGGGCAAAGTGTCATAAAGAAAATAAAAACAACAGCGCCTGTAACAAGGTAGCCCAATAGCAGATGCCCGGCAAAAATCATACACCCAATGGCACCCAGGAAATAAAATGGAAATAGAGATCCTAACGCTGTATCCACCCGCTCAAACCATTTATACGTAACCCGTTTCATCCGATGCTCACGGTTCATGCCTGCTTCAAGATAAACAGGTATATCCTTTAACCGCATGGGCCCCCAATAAACAGACCATCCCGTCTGTTTCTTTATTTGCTTAGCCTTTATGCCGGGCGCTCCTAATGGAGGCAAGATTAAGTTTTTATGATTGACCTTCCCGCTTATTCCGCTTGTCTTCACAGCAGAAACAACTGAATGCGTATTAAATTCTTCACCTTCTGCCGCGCACCATACATTCACGCCCTTTGAATCGGCCACCAAAACCCATGCATCTATTCCTTTGAGCGCTCTTAACAGCCTTCTTACAGTGATGTAAAAATTACACGTAACCAGCACAGGACTTTCAGGACCCGGATTCCTAATCCTAAGCAATCCAGTCTTCTCTGGACAGGGAAATAACCTGAATAGCATCCCCCATATATATTTAAATGGACTCACCTTAGACTCCCTTTGATCGTTTACCTGTTACCATGGCAAATGATCCGCCATGTCTTAGGATCTCTTTTTTAATTTTGAATCCCCCTTTTTTCATTTCTCCGCTCAAGTCAGATATAGGAGTCGTGAGCGTGCGGGTAATCAAATAGGTCATAGCCAGCATTGGTAATCGAATGAGTTTATGAAAAAGTTTCATGAATATATTTTCAGGAACCACTTCATCAGCAATAACGATAATTCCTTCCGGTTTTAAAACGCGCGCCGAATGCTTGAACACATACTTCCTTTCATCATCTGATAGCTCGCTGAATACCAGGGTTGAAACCACTGCATCATAAAATGCATCTGGCAGACTGTCCATTCCATCAACACCCATATGGGTTGCTTTAAACCTATCTTCCAAATGATTCCGCTGGATTCTTTCATTGGCTGCCTCTATCATCGCCGCATTCATATCAAAACCATGGACCACACTCCCCTGAGAAACCAGCATCTGAGCAAGTTCTCCGGTGCCGCATCCAATCTCAAGTACATGATCAGCATCTGCCAGTTCACAAGCCACAGCCTTCTTTACAGCCGTTACATGCCCCTTACTGGCCTTATCCATGGCTTTGTCATAAGACCGCGGCCGGGTAGCTAAACAATTTTTTACTTTTGTTTTTTTAGTTTAGTATGCAAGAAATGATAAGATGAATATATTATTGACTCTATTGGTTTTAATCAATTAGCTGAATTTTATAACTCTTAAATTCAATTCATAAGCGCAACGATTTTAGCGGTTAAAAAAATGAGTTAACTGCAGTATAGTAAGTTTCCCGTACTCACCAAAGAAAAAAACCATAATGAAACAGCGATTAGATATTATTGCTCAACTTTATTTGAAGTGCAACTATTAGTGAATGGAAAATATTTTTTGACGCCCAAAGGGACAAAAGGACTTTACGACTCCCAAAGGTCATGCAACCTTGTGGATATATCAAATTAGCATTTAATATTTTACTAGTGTCTTTCTATCTATTTTTCGACCTTACAGAATTAATTTTTTCTCGTGTTTGGAACGGGCTTCCTTAACACTGCCCACCTTCGCACCTCACCTTCTGGAAAATCAATGTGAACAACTTCAAACCCGCCCTCTTCAAATTCCGATCGAATCTCTTCTTCTGATCTAAATAAATGTACAAAATGAGAATCATCCCACATGACATCACCTTTTTCATACGACATATTTCCTAAGGTCAGGAAAGCAAAGGCTTTTCTTGCAAATTCAACTTTGAGAGAAAACATGTGCCTTGGCGTCCATAAATATTGACAGGCAAAATATCCATCTTGTTTTAGAGATGCGTTGACCCTTTTTACCATTTTGATACGTTTTTTTCTTGTTGGAATGCAGGAGTACATCCCAGCGGAGAGCCAGGCAATATCGTAGGTGTTTTCAGAAACATTAAGTTCGGTGATATTCTGTATGATGCCCTCAATGTTTATCCCCTTTTGGGCGGTATTTTGTATTGCACTTTTTACTAAATCCGGGGCAAAATCTACACCTGTTATATCAAAACCCATTTTCCCCAAAGGTATGGCCTCTCTTCCTCCCCCTATCCCAAGAAGCAAAAGCCTACCTTTTTTTAATGGAATTTTTTTTAAAACTATCGTTTCATCTTCATGCAAACCAGAATCGACCAAACTGTTCTTACTCCAAACCTCCACGTTTTTTGGTTCCGCATACGAATTTCGCATATGTTCAATCAGGTCATCGGGTCTCATAACCATAACAGACAGGGATTGGATAAACTTACCCAAGCGAAGCAGAAATCGTCCAAATATGATTCTAGGTCTCATATATGATTCTTTTTCAGTAAGTGAAATTTATGAAGAATCAAAAAGGTAGCCCGTTTGATTTTCTTTAACGACCAGATAATCATTTGAAAGACAGGATAAAACCGGATCCATAATAACGACCAAAACTTCCTAAATCCTTGATGTAGTTTGAGGATTCTTTGTCTTCTTTGTGCACCAACCACCAGACCCATCACCTGCTCAGTATGAATGTGCTCAATAGGGCCAAGAACCGAATCACCGCGCGCCTTCAATACAACCTGGCTATTCCACAGATACTTGCCAACTATACGGTGGGTGACCAATTTATCTTCAGCAGTACGATAGAGGGCTATGTCACCTTTTTTCAGGTCCATGGTATCCACAGGTTGGATCGTAAGAATATCTCCGTCGCGGATGAAAGGGTACATACTAGAGCCTCGCGCTTTAAATAGTAAAGCCCCTTGATCACTAAAAACCTCAGTGACAATATTTACAAATTCTGGCCATCCGGCCTGTTCAAAACTTATTTCACGCATCGTAAAAAATCCACTACCTTTCTATCAGGTACAAATCCAAGTTCGTAACAAGGTACATCCGACGTCACTTGGGCTGCAAAATCGGTAATAAACTGCATCCCCTCTTTATCCCAAAATGGATGAAAGCAGTGTGAGAGCAACTTCAAAGCTGCGGCAGAACCTTCCTGACTGTTAACAGTGTTTTTTTTCGATTGATTCAAAAAATAAATCTTCTCCAAAGGCACACACCGAGTTGAAAACTCCTCGTGGTCTCCATGCCAAGGTGTACCACATATCCACAAGCCGCCATCTCGCAGTCGAAGCACAACTCTTTCATCATTAAGAATCCTCGCTTCATCTTTCCACAATTGAGCCATGGTGGTTTTACCAAAATCAGGGCTTGCAGGGAAAAGTAGGCCTCGTCCATTGTCATCGATACCACAGGCATGAACTAAAATTCCATAGCCCTGTGCCAAAATAGAGATCATTAGCAAATGAAAAAGAGGGGCCTCAAGTGGATGCGGTACAAATCCCTCTGGCACATCTCCTGGATACGGGAGACGATAATACACATCACCATCTCGGAAATCGGGGCTGAATGGTGCAATGCAATATGGGTCTGGCCCAGAAATAGGTGAACGTAAGGTGAAAACAGGGCACCCATCAACTTGATATACATTCCATGCTACATCAGACTCAAAAACCTTGTTATCATCACAAAGGGCAATGTCTGGTATGCCAGCATAATGTCCTTTAATATTCAAGTCAGGGGTTTCAGTGCAAAGGAAATCTAGGTAGGATTTTTCCAAATTCAGCAAGCCATTCGGATGATCACTGGACACACCAAAAATAATGTCAGCAATTTTTATCTGAACGTTCTGCAAGGCATCATGCTCAACTAGGTTGCTGTTTTTGACAGCTTGATGGGTTACAATTATGAAGACCAGCTGTTGGCGGTATTGCCCCTCCTGTCTTGCAGGTCTCAAACATAATTTCCTCGACAACCAATTTAATCTCCTCTAGCTTCGGCTTGTGATATGGCCGTCGTTTTTTTTCATTTTCTATTTTCATTGCTATCGCAGTTTCCTTTTCTTACTTTATTATTTTTAGTTCTCCAATCCAAAAGCATCTGCTCTCATATGAGCAATTTCACAAAGATATTCAACTTGCTGCTCAGGATCTCCATGTTCCAATTCCGCCCAGCCCGGACACTGTCCGCATAGTGAAATCAACCCGCATTTCATGCAGGGCGTCTCTTTTGACCACCTCTGCCCGAGTACCTTTGGCATAAACTCATGCCATCCCTCTTGAAATGATCCCTGGCGCAGATCATAGCTGGGGTTACGGGACGTCCCGCAGACACTCAAATGGCCGAAAGAGTCAATGTTGCACGTATGATTTCCTGCACCGCATTGGTAAATAAAATCATCTTCCGGTATCACCCCGCAAAATTTGTCACAGAATTTACGCCATTCATCTAGTCGTTTCTCATCTGCCAAATCCAACTCAACCACTTCCTGAGCAGGAATCCTGAATGTTGACGGCTTTTTGCCGCCATCCAAACGCATATTCAGCACTGAATCGTAACGAAATTCGACACCCAATTTTGCGGCATAATCCTTCATGCCCGATAGCTCATGTTTGTTTGGCTCCATAACCATTGTTTTCAATCGAAGAGGGATATTCCGCTCTATTAATAGTTCAATGCCTTCTATGCATCTCTTGAACGAACCTGGCGTTCCGGTAATCTGTTCGTATGTATCTTGAGTACATCCATAAAGAGTAATCTCCAGATTAATCGGAGGCCACTCTGCCAGGTAATCGGCTATTTGCGGTGTAATCATTGTGCCGTTTGTGAACAATGTGATCAGCAGCCCTTTCTTAATTGTATACGTATAGATTTCAAGAAAGTCAGATCGGATAAACGGTTCACCACCTGTTAGCAACAACCATAGACAGCCTTCATCAACTAATTGATCAAGAATATTTTTAAATTCGTCAGAAGTCAATTCACGTTCAAGTGCGCTCCTCTCTCCTGCAGGCAGATTAATGTAACAATGGGCGCATGATAAATTACAGCGCGCAGTAACCTCAATACTTCCAGTGATTGGTATTCGCTGCCCGATCATCTTTTTATGTATGCGGTTTCCGAACTCATTATAACTAATTGTGGGTATATGTGGACATTCCATTGCTAAATAACACTCACAGCTTCAATTTGTTTTAACTGCTCCAGAAACTCTTCAAGATCTATTTCCGCTTCTTCCGGACTTACTGCAAACTCTTCAACAATCTCTTTCTGGATATCTTTAGCACAT
>JAFDFT010000322.1 GCA_019309685.1 Deltaproteobacteria bacterium | reverse complement strand
TGGGTCAAATATCCGGATAGAAGCAGATATTTGTGTGTCTTCTTCCACACTTCCGGCTGATACGTCCGAATCCAACTGGCTTCCGCTTCCAACTGTAAGTAATTAATCGTGCTGCTAAGACCGGCTATTTTAAAAATCATGCCCCACACCCCGCCAATGGGGGGAAGGCCGTACGTTTTCCGCTGATCCAGCCAGGTCATGGCCGGGCGAAGTGGCTTGCCATCTTTGTCCACATTTATGACTGTTGCCCGCTGTGCTGTCAGAGCCACGCCGGCGATCCGATCCTTATCTACGCCCTGGTTTGTCCATAACCCTTGACACGCCTGGCATAACGCATTCCAGAAAACTTCAGGATCTTGCTCCGCCCATCCCGGCTGTTCTGAAAAGTAGGGTCTAAACACTACCTTTTCAATAGCAATCAGATCACCCTTTAGATCAAATACCAACGCTTTCAAGCTCTGGGTTCCATTATCAATGGCCAGCAAGAGATCTTTACCGCTCATTATCTTTCCTCCCTATAAAGTTTAGAATTAATCGCTACATAGTCTGTGCAAATAATTTAGAAATCAAGACTTTGCCTTTAAATTACGCATTGGTTTTATCAGTTTTTCAAACCAGTTATACGGACGAAGCGCCTGCTTTTCAAAAATCTCGGCCGGCAACGCGTATACCCGGTTCCACAGAACAAGATAATTTGTTATTTCTTTCTTCCATTGTTTCCGGCTCCATGGAAGAACGGGTTTGCACATTTTCTTTATCCGTTTGAGGTGCACTTTTGCGCCTTTGGTTGTTAACATCCCGACACGTACCCTTCGCAAAAGAAGATCATCAAGATGCCGAACGTGTTCATGCTGAGCCGTAAACGGTATCTCAGCCCAAAGCGTTAGCGTTCCAGGGATCTGTTCCAAGTCTTTAGGTGATGCTGCTTTTACTAATTTTTCGGCAGACATTCCATATCTGCCATACAGACGTCTCCACGTCTCTTTGGATAATCCGCAATCCATAACCGGTGGATCTGCAGGAACCTGTGAAAATATCGCTTCATCCGGTTCAGGGAACTGAACAGGAGGTAGATACGGTTTTGCCGCGTTCAGCGCGTCATGTGCGAGTCGTCGAAACGTTGTTAACTTCCCTCCTGTAATAGTGACCAAGCCTTTGTTCACCCAAACCACATGCTCGCGGGATTCTTTCGAGGGCTCCAGCTTGCCTCTACTCAAAACCGGCCGGATGCCGGCATAGGATGAAATACAGTCGTTCAATGAAATGTTAAGAGATGGACAAAGAAACTTCAAGGCCTCTATCATATATAAACCCTCTTCCGCAGTCATATAGGGTTCATGTGAAATATCTTCCTTATGGTCAACATCAGTGGTGCCAACAAGGACAACGTTTTCCCAGGGAATTATAAATATGGCCCTTTTATCGACCGGATGGACAAAACTGAGCGCCTGCTTAATGGGAATAACACTCTTTGGGAAAACCAGATGGCTGCCGCGTAATGGACGCAGATGCAGTTTCGCCTTTGGCGAAGGGTGCAGTCTTTCCGCCCAAACGCCTGTCGCGTTTATTACAGCCTTGGCAGATAATTTTCTCTTCTCTTGTGTTTCCGTATCTTCTATAACAGCGCCGACAACTTCACCGTTCGCGTTTCGATTAATCTCTGCCGCGCGCGTATAGTTTAACGCTACAGCCCCCAGTGCGATTGACTCATTGATCAGTCTTAACACCAGCCTCGCGTCGTCCACCTGCGCGTCAAGAAAGCGGAACGCTCCTGTAAGCCCGTTTTGTTCAATATGAGGCGCCATCTCGGACAACGCATCCGTAGCAAAGTACTTATGTTGTCTTTTCTTCGCAATCAGATCATATATGGATAGGCCTGTTTCCAATACCCATTTTCCAGGCCCATGCCCCTTGTAAACTGGTACCAAAAAGTCCAGGGGTTCCACCAGGCCGGGCGCGTCATGGAGTAAATTTTCCCTCTCTTCAACAGCCGCTTTGGTCAGTAGGAATTTTCCCTCTTTTAAGTAGCGCAATCCGCCGTGAACGAGTTTTGATGAACGGCTTGACGTACCCCAGGCAAAGTCCTTTTGTTCCACGAGAAGCACCCGCAACCCCATGCGGATCGATTCCCGCAAAATCCCAGCGCCGGTAATCCCTCCTCCGATGATTATTAAATCCCAGTTTTCCTGTAAATCATAAAGCTTTGTCATTTGTATACGTTTTTTAAGTGCTCGTCTAAAAGAACACTGGATTGTCGACGTTATTTCAAAAGTTTGGTTTAATTGTAGTTGCTTTTCCTCAAAATATAATGTTAACAACGTTCCATTGAAAATATAATTCCAATTCCCTAGAACCCCGGACTGTAAGCAGAAAGACCTAATACCTAAAACTTAAAACCTAAAACAGTGTCTATCAATACACCCTTTTTGCCCGGACAATATCATCTGACATCCCCATGACTATCAGTGTCATCCCTTCTTTTAAAACAAATGTTGGATGAGGATTTAAATCAATATTGTTATCAGGTCTCTGGGTTCCCAGGATAAGCAGACCATATTTATCTTTGAGTCCCGATTCAGCGATTGTTTTTCCCACTGCTTGAGAATTTGGTGAAATGGTGATTTGATGAATACGATATTGGCTGGTTCCGCTCCGAAGCATGCTATCTAAAAAATCAACAACTGTAGGCCGTATCATAATAGACGCCATTCGAAGTGCGCCAATGGCATCCGGCGATACCACACGATCCGCCCCCGCCTTTATTATCTTCGGCCGCAATTCCTGATTTATAATTCTGCTGACGATACGAACTTTTGGATTAAGCATTCGCGAAGTCATGGTCACATAAAGATTATCCTTGTCCAAAGGAAGACAAATAATGACGCCTGCTGCCTTTTCAATTCCTGCGGCAATGAGATTTTCATCATCCGTCACATCTCCCTGTATATACATGAGATTCTTGATAACAGCCTTACAGCTTTCAATGGCGCTTTCGTCCATTTCGATCAAGACTGCCTTTTCCCCATTTTCAAACAGTTCAATTAAAACGGGGCGACCGGTTTCACCCCCGCCGCATACAATGTAATGATTTTCAAGCTTATGTATCATCTTAGACATTTTGTTTTTCCTTAAAATACCGGAGAGTTCTCCTTCGATTAATATTGCGGTCAGGGTACTTAAACTATAAAGAATAACACCCATGCCGAAAGTGATAAGAAGCATGGTAAACAACTCGGCGGGAACATTGCCCGCGATTTGGAAAACTTCACCATATCCTACGCTGGTAATGGAAATGACTGTCATGTACACGCAATCGATGAAGGTGGGCTCTCCGCCGAACAGAATATAATAGCCCGTACTCCCTACCAATACCACGATAAATATCATCACGAGAAGAAGATAAAGTCTTTTTTTGATATCCATTCTTTAAAAGTAGATAGTAACTGGTAAATAGTTATCAGTAAATCGTGAATGGTGAATAGTAAATAGTTAGGAAAAAGCCTCCGGTCAAATATACCAGTATCCTCTCAACCCTCCTCTAAGTTTCCCTGCGATCTCTACATTTAAATTCTCCGTTTCTGCCCTTCATATCTCTAACCTGAGATCCGTAACGATCTGTAAAAATCCGTACCCTAGCACCACTCGTTACTTGTCACTATTTACTATTTTTTCATTTACTACTGGCTTTTGCAGTGTTAAAACCCAAATCAAAGGCTTTTAAATTGGTTTCTACAAAGTCCTTTTTCGTCTTTGTTGATATGGCTCCCTTAACTATTTCTAATGACAGGGGCAGGATTGAAGTCTGGATAAGCGCTCCCAGCAATACCATATTTACAGACATCACATTTCCCGCTGTCTTCGCAAGGCTGACAGCATCAAAGGCGATAAATGTTGACACCTTTTCCCGGATAAGCGTCTGAAGCTCATCAAGATCAGGATACACACCTTTTCCAATCGCGACCGTAAACGGCGGCAAGGGCGAAAGATTAGTTATGACAACCGTTTTTGAATTGCACTTGT
>JAFDFT010000003.1 GCA_019309685.1 Deltaproteobacteria bacterium | reverse complement strand
CCTATGCACAAAAATATCGGTTTTGATAATGACAAGTATCTTGAAGAGCAGACAAAAGCGATTCGTGAAAGAGTTCAGCGGTTTAACGACAAACTATACCTTGAATTCGGCGGAAAACTGTTATTTGATTATCATGCATCAAGGGTTCTACCCGGATTTGATCCTAACGTAAAAATCAGGCTCCTTCAAAAGCTTAAAGACCAGATAGACGTTATTTTGTGTATTTATGCCGGTGATATTGAGCGCAAAAAAGTGAGAGCGGATTTTGGCATCACATACGATTCTGACACACTAAAAACGATTGATGATTTCAAAGAATGGGGAATCACCATCACCGCTGTCGTAATCACCCGCTATGAAGAGCAACCGTCTGCTAAAGCGTTTAAAAACAAACTGGAACGAAGAGGCGTCAAGGTCTATACCCATTCATTCACCAAAGGTTATCCCACCAACATTGACCTCATCGTAAGCGACGATGGATACGGTGCTGATGAAATGATCGAAACAACAAAACCGATGATATGCTAAATTCGAAACATTTCCCATCTGGAACCTTCCGCTCAAGCATAAAGTCAATGTGGCCTATGAAGCCGCCACCGTCGATCTAAAAGATGTCAACCTGATCGACCACTTTCATCTGGAAGCATATAACGAAAAAACGGTTAATTATAATCGCGATATTGATGCCTTTCCGCTGCTGAAACGAATTATTGAAAAAATAACGGGAAAAGAAACTTTTTATAAATCCCCCACGGATATGGGCGTCAACCGTGCAGGGTTCGGAATTATCGATGATGAGGTTGTCCAGGAAGCCGCCAAACAGGAGATTATCAGGCGTTATTTCAGATCTTCCTGCGAATATGTAATGGGCCTGATTGATAAAGATGTGCTTGAACTTTCAGAGCTGATTATGAAAAATATCGGCGCCGTGACTGAAGACCGAAAGGTGGTCTTCCCGGCAAGAGATTCAGCCGAAAATGCCATGCAAAAAGGAATGGGGAATAAAGGAATTTACTGCGGAGCGGCAATTGAGCTAAAAGACGGAACAATCATAACGGCCGAAAATACCGAACTCATGCATGCCGCCGCAAGCCTTACCTTAAAAGCAATCAAACATCTTGCCGGTATTCCTGAAAAGATAGACCTGTTCCCACAGAATATTATCGATTCTATTACGCATCTAAAAAAAGAGGTGTTAAAAGGGAAAAAAGCAGATCTTGATTTGAATGAAACCTTGATTGCCCTGAGTATAAGTACCATATCAAACCCCACCGCCCAATTGGCGGTTGAAAAACTGGAACTTCTTCATGGGTGTGAAGCCCATATTACCCACATTCCAACGCCTGGTGATGAGGCGGGTTTAAGAAAACTGGGTGTAAATCTCACATCCGATCCTAATTTTTCTTCAAGGAGGTTATACATAACCTAACCCAAATATTTTGGGATTCGGCTATTTGGGGGTCAATCCCAACATTCCTTTTGTAAATTCCAGCCTTTTGGTGGCATCAAACTTAGTGTCAGTCAGATCGATAAACATGCCATCGATATAGCAAGATCCGTCGGGGCCGGGCCCATAATCCGCCAGACGGTTTCTCTGGCCGCTTTTCAGGTATTTATCCGTTTATGGATACTATTTTTCTCTCACTTTTTATGATACTTAATTCTGAGAAAACAAAAAGGGGATTCACAAAAAAAAGGCATAACATTCCGCTTAAAAAAAAGAATAATTACTAACTCATCTACCGGGTCTTAGCTTATCTCTAAAGCGATTCATCTAAGGTTTCGATTATGTCTATTATCTTCAATTTGATCTTTGCGTTAAAAAGGTTTGGTCCCAATGACCGAGCCATTTTGAGCAATAATATGAGGCACCTTTTCCCAAATTTGATAAAAGAGATCTGTTTGAAAACGCAATAAAGGTATATACCCTTCTTTTTTAGCAGCGTATAAAACCTTTTCTTTAAAAAGAAACTTGATAAGCTCAGCGCCTATCTTATTTTTCCTGGTAAGATTCTCCCCTTCAGCGAGGACATCTTGCAGATGAACTCTTTTTACATCCGACTTCAGCCCCTTTATAAAGTTAATGATCCTGGCAGTGATAAAAAGTGTATATAGGTCATCTCGATTAAAATGTTCGGACTCAATTGCCATAGCTGTGGAACGAGCCTTTACCATATCTGCTGGTGTCATGGCAGGAAATTCTTCGGCCATGGGGCTTCCGGGGATCAAATAAAAAATGGACGCACCGATAAGCACCGGAAGTGATGCCAACAAGATCATAGTATCTATCATATCATTAAGTGTCTCAGACGGAAGGCCAAGGATCTGGTAAGCAACCATATCAAACTCAAGATGACTGGCTTGCTCAACAACTTCTAAAAATTTCTTTAAAGTATGAGGCCTGCGAACCCGGGAAAGGGTCTCAGCTCGTGCGCTGACCAGAGAAATATTCAGGCTTTTAAATCCAGCCTGTTTCATGAGGCCAAGAATTTCTCTATCCAGACTCATATAGGATATTCCGTTCATGGCTAAAAACCGTATTTCCTGTATTGGAATTTCCTTAATGATCCGTTTAAGTAAACTCTTAAAGCTATCACCATAAAAAGTAAGGTTATCATCTTCAAAATCAAAAACCCGATAACCTTTTTCATACCGGGTCTTTATCTCTGTCACGATATCATCAACTGATCTTTGCCGGCAGCCCTTGCCAAAGGTCAGATGAACCGAACAAAAACTGCATTTATGCGGGCATCCTCGTGAAGTTGTTAGAAAACAAAGCGGCTTTTTTTCATACAGGTAGCGATCTATGGGAAAATCCGAAAAATCGGCCCAGGGAAGATCATTTAAATCATACGGTTTTCCTATGGGATTTAAAATCGGCTCTCCATGTTTTTTAAATCCAAGATTGGGCACCTCGTCCATGGGCTCATTATTTTGAAACGCCTTGAGAAATTGAACCATGGGTCTCTCCCCTTCCCCGCGAATAACGAAGTCCACATTTGGATCTTTTAACATAGAAATCGGTTCAGCAGAAACATGGGGTCCGCCCATGATAATTGGCACATTCAGTATTTTCTTGATTGCTCCCGCGCAGGCCAGGGCTTCCTGATAAAAAGGAGTAAAAAGAGATGATATGCCTATCATATCCGGATGTTCTTTTTTTACATCCCTTGCAATCTCATTATATGCAGCCCCGAAATGATAAAACTGATGAAACATAGAAAAAGGTCCAGCATCCGGATAAGAATAATAACCCTTTAGATAAGAAAATTCAGGCGGGTAGGAAATGGTCTTTCGTCCATATCCCTGGTGGTAGTTTTTTACAATGACGTCTATGCTAGGCAGATGTTTTTTGATGGCCGCTTTCAGCATGCAAAGGCCCAATGGCTGGAGGCGAATATCTGTGTCATAGAAATCACGTATGGGCGGTTGAAGCATAAGTACTTTCATTTACTTTTACCTTCAAACAGGAAAGCGTTTATTGTTATGCCCTGACCCGGACAAATCGTAACCAAAGAGGCGCTGAATTAAAAGCGAATATCGAATAACGAATTTATAATAACGAACAGCAGAATAAAGGAATCGCTTCACTTTGCTTTTTTTAAAATGACTAATACCTCAATTGAGCGAAAGTTGAGGGTACTCCAGCTTCCCCGGCGACGGGATCTACGCTTCGCTCCGACAAAGCATCAAGGGTGAAGCCGTAATAATCTACTGCGAATCCTTGATAACGCAGAAGATGGGGTATCATCAGCTTTCTCGGAGAGTAAATAAAATGAATAAACCGAACTATACCCTTAATCCCTATGTAGTTAATAAAAGTTTTTCATTTTATTTACGCTCATTTGAGGTAATATACATTCCTTCAGCATTCGATATTTTCCAATCAAGGCTTTTGAAATTGATATAAATTTCTTGCAATATAATAGATGAAATCAATAGATAAGTAACTAATGTTGCCCAACCTTTATTTGCGAAATCGCGTTAATCCGCTCCAACACCGGCGGATGAGAATAATTTAAAAATACATAAAACGGATGCGGCACAAGGTTGGTAAGATTATTTGCGGACAACTTCTTTAACGCCGTGATCAAAGGTTTTGCCTTTCCAGTAGTCTCAACAGCGAACCGGTCTGAAGTATATTCATTTTTCCGGGTAAACATCTGCATGAAAATGCCCACAAAAAAATCAATGGGCGAATACAGCATCCCGAAAAAAATCATCCCGGCGTAAACCGATTTCTGGTCCATGTAAAAAGCATCAAAAAGCCCCTGGTATGAAATAAACACAGACAACAAAAAAAACATGACCCCCATCTGTAAAATTCCGATAGCCATGGTCTGGAATATATGCTTTTTCTTAAAGTGCCCCATCTCATGGGCCAGCACGGCAACCAGTTCAGATACGGTGTTTTCTTTGATCAGTGTATCAAACAGTACAATCCGCCTATTCTTTCCGAATCCAGTGAAAAAAGCATTGGCTTTGCTGGATCGCTTTGAGCCATCCATGACAAACACATTTTCCAGGGAAAATTTGATAGATCGGGCATAATCCATGATCGCATCTTTTAATTCCCCTTCTTCGATGGGATCAAATTTGTTAAATAGCGGCATTATCCATCTGGGAGCGACAAATTGAATGATAAGCATAACAAAAGTAACAACCCCCCAGCATATCCACCAGGCATTGTCTCCCGCGTATTCAAAAAAAGCCAGTATGCCCGCCAGAAGCGGAACGCCAATGATCAAAGACAGGATCAAACCCTTTACCCTGTCCAGGATAAATGTTTTCCATGTGGTTTTGTTAAATCCAAAACGTTCTTCAATGACAAATGTCGCGTAAATCTCAAAGGGCAAAGAAATTAAGGCTTTAACAGATACTAAAATGCCCATATACATAAGACCTGTTACAACCGGTCCCATTTCATATGCCCTTACCCATTGATCCAGCACAGGGAATCCTTTTCCGAACCAAAAAACCAGGATCACCGCGATGCCAAATATAGAAGCTATCCATCCAAACCGGGTATTTACACGCAAATATTCCTGAGATTTTCGATAGCGATCAGCATCATATACATCAGAAAAAGCCTCGGGCAATTCGTTCTTCAGCATTTTTATATTCAATATATCGGCTATCCCGTTAAGGATAATATCCGAAACAATTGTTACAAGAATAATAACAGCGATTAGATTCATTTAGACTCCTATAGTTTTCGTCCACAAAAGGCTCTTTTCCACATCTTCCGCCTACGCTGAGGCTACGACGAGATAAGCTGTGTCAATCATCGGAATTGCTTGTGACGGCGTACACTTGAGTACGCCTCCGCACAATTCCTTGATTTTCCTGACCTTGTGAAAAATTGCTCATTTCTGGATTGGAAACAGTTTTAGAGGCCCATCTTTTGAAATTAAATCAATTGGGCACTAGAGTTTTGTTCTGTAATTACCGTTGTGTTTTTTCCTGTCATTGCGCTCACAATGACCTTGTAACCTAAATATTAATTAAAAACCGTTATATTAGTTAAGTTTTCCTTTTTCCTGGATTGCATTAGCATAATTCTTGGTTTTGGTGAAGTCTTACTCAAAATAAATATTTAATTGTAATGAACAGGAATAGTTGTTAATAATAGTTTATTATTCAAATAGGGTGAATATCATTAAAAATATACTTATAAAATGGTGTTTTAAAAAGTATTAAAGGGAGATTGCCATGAACACATTTATAGATCGTATTATCCGTGCCGCAAAGCTTGACATAAGCGTTTATGAAGAAGTTGAAGCTGACAAAGAGTCTCTTGGCCAGGCCATGGCTGTTGTGGCGCTTTCTGCCCTGGCTGCTGGTATTGGAAATATTGGAAGAGCCGGATTTAGCGGAATATTGATCGGCATGATTGCCGCCCTTCTTGGATGGTACATCTGGGCTTATATCACCTATTTTATCGGCACAAAACTCTTACCCGAACCTCAGACCAAAGCGGATCATGGAGAGCTGCTAAGAACCATAGGGTTTTCCGCTTCACCAGGGTTTATCCGTGTTGCCGGCATCATCCCCATGCTTGGCGGCATTATATTTGTCGTCGCTTCCATTTGGATGCTCATTGCCATGGT
Source organism: Deltaproteobacteria bacterium (assembly GCA_019309685.1). Lineage (GTDB taxonomy): Bacteria > Desulfobacterota > Desulfobacteria > Desulfobacterales > JAABPS01 > JAABPS01. The sequence goes on along the minus strand of JAFDFT010000003.1, from coordinate 24,209 downwards.
TATTGCTGTCAGGCAGGCACTTGATTATAAAAGCACATGGCGTGCCGTGGGCGTCTGCCTTATCGGATGGGTCATCCAAATCATTATTTTAATGGTGCTGTTTGCCATACTTGGAGGTTCCGGGAGGCCTTTCTAATACTCGTAGATACGCGTGACTTTACCTTTATCCCAAAAGATCTAACGTGGTCTAATATCCCATAGCAAAAGGAATGCCCCATTTTGATTTATCCAGGCTTCCGGATTTTTGATACTAGATTCTGGATGCTAGATGCTGGATATTTGATGATACTGGACGACCAATTGGCCTGTATTTATTCAATCCTTGAATAAAAATAAGCAGCGCGTTACCCCATTATCCACGCCAGGTATTTCCTTGACACATTAAGGTTTTATCAGTAATAAAGGTCGTCTTATAGAAGACGAAATCAGTATTGGAGACTTTATGGAATATAAAAAAACGCTCAACCTGCCTTCAACGAAATTTCCCATGAAAGCTAATCTTTCCAATCGTGAACCGGAACAGCTTAAAGACTGGGAAAAAAGCAAACTGTACCACAAAATAAGAGAACATTCAGAAGGCCGTGAAAAATTTATCCTCCATGACGGCCCGCCATACGCGAACGGTGAAATCCATATTGGGACCGCTCTGAACAAAATCTTAAAAGATATTATTGTCCGCTCCAAACAGATGTCCGGGTTTGACGCTGTCTATGTCCCGGGCTGGGATTGCCATGGACTCCCCATTGAACACAATGTGGACAAAGAACTTGGCAAAAAAAGACACGAAGTTACCCAGGTTGAAAAAAGAAAGCTCTGCCGTAAATACGCTGAAAAATATATCAATATACAGCGTGAAGAGTTTAAAAGGCTTGGAGTGCTGGGTGAGTGGGAAAATCCTTACCTGACCATGAACACCAACTATGTGGCGGTTATCGCGCGGGAGTGCGGAAGTTTTGCTATGAATGGAAGCCTTTTTAGAAGCAAAAAACCGATTCTTTGGTGCTGCAGCTGCAAGACTGCGCTTGCAGAAGCGGAAATTGAATATTCTGATGATGATTCGCCATCCATATTTGTTAAATTTCTTTTAATAGATGACATCAGCAAGGAAATTCCCGCACTTGTGGGAAAACAGATTTCTGTTGTGATCTGGACGACTACTCCCTGGACCCTGCCGGCAAATCTGGCCATCGCGCTTCATCCGGATTTTACCTACGCCGCGGTGGACAAAGGAAATGATGAAGTATTCATCATCGCCAAAGATCTTGTTGAAGAATCCATGAAAACATTCGGCATATCGGAATATACCATTCTTGCCGAATTTGGGGCTGACGTACTTTTAAAGAAAAAATGCCGCCATCCTTTCTATGACAGAGAGTCGCTGCTGATCCTTGGCAGGCATGTAACCCTTGAAACCGGAACCGGCTGCGTGCATACCGCGCCCGGACACGGACGCGAAGATTATGAATCCGCCCTTGAATATGGTATTGACGTATATTCACCGGTGGACGACAACGGCTGTTTTACGGACGATGTGGATATATTTAAAGGACAATTTGTCTTTAAGGCAAACAAGGAAATTAACGCCACGCTTAATAAAAATGGCTCCATGCTTGCTGAAGGGTCCATAAAGCACTCATATCCACACTGCTGGCGATGCAAAAAACCGGTAATCTTTCGGGCCACACCCCAGTGGTTTATTTCCATGGACAAGACAGGGTTACGAAAAAAAGCACTGGATGAAATTGATAAGGTCACGTGGATACCGCATTGGGGAAGAGAAAGAATTTACGGAATGATCGAAAACCGGCCGGACTGGTGTGTGTCCCGCCAGCGTTCCTGGGGCGTACCGATTACCATGTTTTCCTGTGAAAAGTGCAATACCTTTCTTGTCAATCAAGACATCTTTAATCATATTCATGATCTATTTGCCGAACATGGCGCCGATATTTGGTTTGAAAAAGAAGCAAAGGAACTGCTTCCCAAAGGTGCAAAGTGCGAGTCATGCAAAAATACAACGTTTATCAAAGAAACAGATATTTTAGATGTCTGGTTCGATTCAGGTATCAGCCATGCCGCGGTGCTTGAAGCCCGACCTTACTTGAAATGGCACGCGGATCTCTATCTGGAAGGAAGCGACCAGCACCGGGGATGGTTTCACAGTTCATTGTTGACTGCTGTTGGCACAAGGGATAGCGCACCGTATAGATCTGTGTTAACTCATGGATTCGTGGTAGACGCCAATGGCAAGAAGATGTCAAAATCTTTGGGAAATACCATAGCACCAAATGAAGTAATTAAAAAATACGGCGCTGAAATACTTCGACTATGGGTGTCCGCTTCAGATTACAGAGATGATATCCGTATTTCTGATAACATCTTAAAACAGCTGAGTGACGCATATAGACGGATCAGAAATACCTGTAGATTCATGTTGGGCAATCTCTTTGATTTTGATCCATCCAAAGATTCAGTTCCGTATGAATCCATGCTGGAAATTGACAGATTTGCGATGTATAAACTTCAGCTACTCATTGAAAAAGCAATCACTGCATATGAAACATACGAGTTTCATATTATTTACCACTCTTTATACAATTATTGCACACTCGATCTTTCCGCTTTTTATCTCGATATCCTCAAAGACAGACTGTACACGTCTTCACCGGATTCCGCTGAAAGAAAGAGCGCGCAAACAGTTTTATACAGTCAGCTCGATACCATTACACGGCTGATGGCTCCCATTCTTCCATTTACTTCGGAAGAAATTTGGAATTACATGCCGGATAATAAAAACCAAAATATATGTTTCCAACAATTGCCGGAAGTAAAGAATGATTGGAAAGATTCAGACCTTTCCAGTAAATGGGAATGCCTGCTCGATGTTCGGGGAGAAGTGACCAAGGCCCTTGAAGAGGCACGTGCGCAAAAAAAGATAGGCCACCCGCTCGATGCTGCGGTTACTATATCGATTACGGGCAACGATGATTTGCATAATTCACTCAAGCCATACGCAGATGATTTACGATCCATATTTATCGTTTCAAAAGCAAGCCTTGTAAAGAACGAAGCGCTTTCAGATGCCTATTTAAGTGAAGATATAAAAGGGTTATCTATTCTGATTGAAACAGCGCCCGGTGTAAAATGCGAACGATGCTGGACATACGAAACATCGGTTGGATCAAATGCCGAACACCCCACGATTTGCAGCCGGTGTTTGAGTGCACTTGAAAATTAGATTGCCAAATAAAATCAGTCCAATAGGGACCTTTGAAATAGGATAATTTTTTCCTGACACAGATATTGGGCAAAAAGTGATTTTTCCCATAGGTCTCGCAGGAGTAATTGTGGAAAAAAATTTAAGTCTCATTGAAAACAAATACACGAAGCTCGCATTCATTGCCGGGACGATCATTGTACTGGATCTGATAACCAAATCATTAATCTTAAAAAACCTCCCTTTATACAATACTATTTCAGTTATCCCGGGATTTTTCAATATCACCCATATTCAAAATCCAGGCGGCGCGTTTGGGTTTATGGCCAACCAGGGGCCTGGTATAAGGAGCTTTCTTTTTCTTTTTGTTTCAGCCATAGCCATTGGTGTTATTTTTTACTTTTATAAAACAACGCCTGCCAAAGACAAGTGGCTGACCACTGCGATTTCACTGATTTTCGGCGGCGCTATTGGAAATCTCATCGACAGAATTCGTTTTGGGCAAGTGGTCGATTTTCTTGATTTTTACATCCAAAATCTTCACTGGCCGTCTTTTAATGTTGCAGACAGTGCCATTACCATTGGCATTACGATCTTTATTTTTCAGATACTGTTTAAAAGTAAGGATAATCAATTATCGTAGTAAAAAGATCAATTCTTTAAAACTTGAATAGTCTCCAAAATGAGTGCTGATCCGAAAAGGATCCAAGGGGCCAAGGATTCAAGGATTCGAGTGAAATGTTTATGAACCGTTCTCTTAATTAATTGAGAGGAGAACCTAAATTGTAAAGGAAGACAATTTTTATGTACCCTACCCTATTACATCTAGGCAAATTAACAATTTATACATATGGTTTTTTCATTGCCATGGGTTTTCTGGCAGGTATTTTTCTTGCAAAGCATGAGGCAAAAAGAGTCGATGAAAACCCGGATAAAATCCTGGATCTTGCTTTTTACATTCTGATCGCGGCCATTGTGGGCTCCAGGATTTTCTACGTTGCCACAAACCCTAAAATCTATGTGTCCGCTCCACTTGAAATATTTAAGATATGGAATGGCGGACTCGTGTTTTACGGCGGTTTTATTGCTGCCCTGGTCACAGCTTTGCTGTATATGCGGATCAAAAGCATGCCTGTCTGGAAAACCACAGATATCATAGCCCCGTCACTCGCACTGGGCCAAACCCTTGGCAGGTTGGGATGTTTTTTTGCGGGGTGCTGCTTTGGTAAAACCTGTGAATACCCTTGGGCAGTTATTTTCAGCCATCCAGACACTTTAGCACCGAGTGGCATCCCTATTCATCCCACTCAGCTCTATTCAGCATTTACCAACTTTATTATTTTTATTCTTCTTTTCTTTTTCCGGAAGAAAAAGAAATTTGATGGACAGTTATTTTGGACATACGTTTTTCTGTATGGTATTACCCGATCCATTATAGAAATTTTTCGGGGTGATTTCAGAGGAGAACTTGTTTTTGGTGTACTATCGATTTCACAGGCCACAGGATGCTTGATGGCAATTCTGGCCGTTACCATGATAGTAATCCTTAGACGGAAGCACGAGAGAGTATGATATATGGCTTATCTCTAAAAAAAATTGATGGCCCAAAAGGATTCAGGGATTCGAGGGCTCCCCGTAAAAGGCAACGGGATCTTCGACAAGGATATAAGAGAACTGCTTGAAAACTATTCTCTCACCTAATCAGAAAAAAGACCGGATATAACAAAATATTTCTTTAAATACTATTCCACTTATCCCAATCCAAGGATAAGTGCCCAGATGTGTTTCCAATCCGCAAATGACTATTATTCGTTACAACGAACTAAAAAAATACCTGAGCACTTCAGCAAAAGAGCATTTTCCTTCTGTTTCTTTGTTATATGGTGAAGAAGTTTTGTATAAAACAGCGCTTGACGATATGTTAAATGCAATCATCCCTGTATCAAAAAGAAGCACAAACTATGAGTCTGTTGAAGGAACTGTAGAGAATATCTACGAAGCAATTGAAAAATGTAACACTTTTTCCCTTATCCCTGGTCATAAAGCGATCATTCTTTCCGACGCAAAATTTTTCTATTCAAAAATCGATCTAGACAAGATTCTTGAAAAATCAAAACACGCGCATGATGAAGACGATTATAAAGCTGCTTCAAAATATTTCGTTACGATTCTTAACCTGTTACAGCTTTCATTTGAGGATATAACATCTGAGGGTAAGAATAAAAAATTAAACATGGATCAAAACAGTGATTGGATACGTAACGTCGTTCAGTATTGCATTGAAAATAACCTGACAATATCTGCTGAAGATGGTAACACGAAATCCCTCGAAGTAGCGATTGAAAAAGGATTTCACAAAGACAATCATCTAATCATCACAACAGATATAGCAGACAAAAACCATAACCTTTTTAAAATCATCTCTGACAACGGAATAATCGTGGATTGTTCCATACCCAAAAGCGACAAGGCCGCAGATAAAAAAGTACAGGAGTCTGTAACAAACGAAAAGGCCCGGGTCATTTTGCAAAAGAACAAAAAAAATATGGGTAAGAATGCCTACAGTGCTTTATATGAGATGACCGGATTTGACTTGCGAACCTTTATCGGTAATTTGGAAAAACTCATCAGTTACGTGGGGGATCGGGAAGAAATTACCGAAAACGATGTGAAGGCTCTCCTTGATCGAACAAAAAAAGATCCCATTTACGAATTCACAAACGCAATCATGGAAAAAAATACAGAAAACGCACTTTTTTATCTGGGCTCTCTTCTTTCCGGCGGAATCATCGAACATCCGCTCCAAATTCTTTCAGCCATAATCAATCAGATGAGAAGGCTTTTAATTATCAAGGATTTCACTCAAAGCAAATATGGGAAAATATGGTATAAAGAATGCGGCTACGATCAGTTTCGAACCGACGTCATGCCGGCCATTGTAGAATATGACAATCACATGCTAAAACAAATACAGGATTGTCAACCCATGCCCTCGAAACCATCACATTCGGATAATAAACCGTCATCAGGTGGTAAAAAGAAAAAAAAGACATCCAAAAAAGACCTCGGCATACAAGATCTGATAGTTGCGAAAAATCCAAACAATCCATATCCTATCTATAAAATGATAAAACATTCTGAAAATTTCACCAAACAGCATCTGATATCCGCGTATGAAAGGCTGGGCGACACGGATGCTCGGCTCAAATCGTCTCCACCAGCAGGCCATAAGCTTATTCTTGAGGAAACTATTTTAGCTATATGCCAAAGATCTGGGACACAGGATGATCTGTAATTTTTCTCTAAAAGGATCCGTATTAAACGTATAAAGGTTTGAGGATTCTAGGGGTCAATAACTTTAAAACAACGAATGTCGAATACTGAATGTCGAACGCCGAATCACGAAGGTTTATCTTGATTTTCGTTTTCTTCTGTTTATGTATTCTTTCGAAATTCGATATTCGGTGTTCATTATTCGATATTTTGTATTAAAATTTTTGTAATCGATAAAAATATTTTTCTAGAAGGATTCGATTCTTTATAGGTTTTTAGCCATTCACTTGAATCCTAGAATCCTCTTCTCCAACTAAATTGGAGAAGAACCTTAAAAGATACTATGACCTTCATCAGACGTCAGGAAGAAAAACTCGCAATCCGCGTTTTGCAATGGCGCTACCAGAACCGGGGTCTTCCTTTACCCTCACCTCCTGATCTTAAAAGTCAGGCCGTTCAAATTGTTGGAGACGCACATCGCATTGCCAGGGAAAGAGGGCAAAATGTTGTTTCCATCATAAAAGACCTGGTAAATGACCTCAAAGACAAATAAGTACATAGATACATTGTAAAAAATATGATTTTTCACTTGACAGGCAAACAAAAACACCTATCTTATTCCACATCAGCATACCGTACATTCATGAATGTGGAATTTCCCTTTTTTAACCTAAAAATCTTAGAGAATAAGAGACCTTTGAAAAATGCTGATTTTTACTTAAGTTCAAGGAAAACTAAAATTGAGCAAAAAGTGGGGTTTTGCAAAGGTCTCAATAATAAAACATGCCTTTATACGAATATGAACATTTAGACAACGTATGTCAGTTAGGAAAGATATTTGAGATCCAGCATCCTATGTCTGATAAAGACCTTACCCACTGCCCTGAGTGCAATGGGCCGATCCGAAAAATCATTTCAAGAATTAATATCAGCACTCCTAAAACAAACAGTGAGTTAAAAGACCTTGGTTTCACGAAGCTCGTAAAACGTGATGATGGTGTTTATGAAAATGTAACTGCAAGAGATGGCGACAGCAAATACGTACACCGTGATAAACCTGAAACACTCCCTAATCTGAAAAAAACGATTAGTGATTAGAAGGGATGATACAATAATGACGGCAAAATAAGTTTTACCTCATCTAAATAATAATAAATAATCGGTAAGCCTTTTCAAAATTCCAATTTTTACCTGCCCCGTTAAATTCGTTTTCATATTTAACCGGGGTTCAAGTTCAAGGAAAGCGTCCAGCTTTAGCGAGATTAACCACAGGAATACATTAAGTATTTCGAGGATTAATCCGCCAAAGTTCGGTGGCGGATTTAAATTTGAGAATGACAAAGAAATTGGGCAAAAAATGAGATTTTGCAAGGTCTACACAGGAGGACAAACCATATGATTAATGTCCAAAGTCTTACCAAATACTACGAAGATTTTTGCGCGGTGGATCAGATTAACCTGAAAATCAAAAAAGGAGAAATCCTGGGTTTGCTAGGCCCAAACGGCGCGGGAAAAACAACCACATTGAGAATGCTTACCGGTTTTCTTAAGCCCACTTCAGGAGATATCCATGTAAAGGATTTTACCATTGAAGAAAATTCCCTGGAGATTAAAAAGCTCATGGGGTATTTGCCTGAAAGCGCCCCTTTATACCACGAAATGCTGGTGTACGATTATCTTACATACATCGCCAATATCCGTGAATTAGACACGGATCAAAAAAACAAGAGGATCAACGATCTTGTGGATCTTTGCGGTATCCGGGAAGTCATGCACAGACCCATTGGAGAGCTTTCAAAGGGATATAACCAGCGCGTGGGACTGGCCCATGCTATGATGAACGATCCGGAAATTCTTGTGCTGGATGAACCCACATCAGGTCTGGACCCCAATCAGCGAGTTGAAATCCGGGAAATTATCAGACGAATAAGTAAAAAGAAAACAATTATTCTTTCTACCCACATCCTCAGCGAAGCGGAAGCGACGTGCAACCGTATTGCTATTATCAATAAAGGCAAAATCATCGCGGATGACAAAACAGAATCCCTTAAAAAAGCAGCGAGCGGAGAATATTTCATCCATATTTCATTGAAAAATACAAGTCTGCAAAAGATAAAAGATAAACTTGGATCGATCAGTGGAATTGTAAAGATCGAAAAAGAAAACAGCACAAATAAAATTATCCATTCAAAAATCACCTGCCGCACTGATCAGGATCTTAGAGAAGATATCTATCGGGAAATTAAGAAAACCGACTGGACCCTGCTGGAACTTTACCGGGAAGCCAAAACCCTTGAAAATATTTTTAGAGAACTCACCAAGGAGAATGAATAATGAGACAAGTTAAATATATATTTATCAGGGAATTCAGCGAGTATTTTATATCACCCATCGCGTATATTGTTATTTCAATTTTTTTGTTAATCACCGGGTGGTTCTTTTTTTCATCATTTTTTCTGTCAAATCAGGCAGCCTTAAGAGCCTTTTTTTTACTTCTTCCCATTACTTTCTCTTTTGTGGTCCCTGCGATCCCCATGCGGCTTTTGTCCGAAGAAATTAATATCGGCACATATGAAACGCTGCTGACGCTGCCGGTGACATTTCGTGACGTTCTGTTGGGAAAATTTTTGGCGGCAACCGCTTTTACAACAGCCATGCTGGTTCCCACATTGGCGTATCCAATTTTTATTTCATTTTTGGGCGATATTGATTGGGGACCCGTAATCGGAGGATACATCGGCGCCATTCTGCTTGGGGCCGCCTTTTCTTCCATAGGGCTGTTCGCATCTTCTCTGACAAGAAACCAGATCATCGCCTTTATCATCGGCATGGTCATCTGTTTTTTTCTGACTCTTATCGATAAAATGCTTTTTTTCTTTCCAAGCTCAATTGTGGGATTTTTACAATACATTGCCGCGGGATATCATTTTGAAAATATCTCAAAAGGGATCATTGACTCTAGAGATATCATCTACTTTCTGAGCCTCAGCTTCCTGGGCCTGTACGGCTCACATCTGATCCTGCAAGAAAAATATTAAGGAGAGCTAAATGACTATTAAAAAAAGATATGAAGATTATATAAAATTTATTGTTTATTTCATTGTCATTATTCTCATTAACCTGGCAGGAGTAACCCTTTTTGATCGATGGGATCTGACGGAAAACAAAATCTTTTCTTTATCTGAAGCCAGCAAGCAGGTGGTATCCACACTCAAAGAACCATTAACAATTAAAATCTTTTTTACCAAAAATCTGCCGGCCCCTCATAACAGCACAAAGCAATACCTTCATGACCTGCTGGAAGAATACGCGCTTTATTCCAACAAAAATTTTAATTACACATTTTATAATGTCAGTCCCGATGAAAATGATATCACCCCAAAAACCAGAATAAACAGGGAACTGGCCAAAAATTATGGTGTGTACCCTGTTCAAATACGCAATGTTGAAAAAGATGAGGTAAAATTCCAAAACGCCTATATGGGCCTTGTCATTATTCATGGTGATATGATCGAACAGATCCCCACCATTACATCAACCGATGGTTTGGAATATCAGTTGACCATGGCGATTCGAAAACTCAATAATAAAACCAGTGCGCTATTAAATATTGAAGATAAAATTAAGATAAAGCTCTTTCTCTCGTCGTCCTTATACGCTATTGCGCCGCATATGCGGCTCCAACATTTAAACACGCTTCCTGATGAACTCGAAAAAGTAATAGATAAAATCAACAACAAGTCTTACGGCAAAATCGCTTTTGAATATATCAATCCTTCTGATGATGAAAATATAAAAGCAGAAGCGGAGAAATACAAAATTCCTTCATTTAAGTGGCCGTCCATTAAGAGCAAAAATGTAACCGCCGGTCATGGAATGGCCGGCCTGGTAATGGCATATAAAGCTAACGTAATTAGCATCCCTTTGATAAATACGGTACAAGTTCCATTGATCGGGGTTCAATATTCAATAGCTGAAATAAAGGAAATGGAGGAAGTCATTAACGAGAATCTCGAATCCTTGATCGATATCAATGAAGATATCGGCTTTCTTTCAGATCATGGCGCTGAAACTATTTCTTCATTTTCCTGGGGCCAGCGAAATCAAAGCGGCCTGTCCGTTTTCCAAACCCTTACATCTCAAAACTATTCTATTAAAAATATCAATTTATCAGAAGGCAGTATCCCGGATAGTATTAACTGCCTCGTCATGATCAAACCGGTTGAACCCTTTACGGATTTTGAGTTGTTTCAAATCGATCAATTCCTGCTGCGAGGAAAGAGCCTCGCCCTCTTTTTAGATCCGTTTAATGAAATTATGCCTGGAAGACAGAAAGGTTTTGGCATGGGACAAATGCCGCCGCAATACATCCCTATTAATACCGGCCTTGAAAAACTCCTGCGTCATTATGGTGTCAGCGTTAACAATTCATATGTGCTGGATGAAAACTGCTTTAAACAGGAAATGCCTCAGGAGTATGGTGGAGGCCAACGGCCGATTTATTTTGCTCCTGTTATTAAAGAACAATCCATCAACAATAACCACCTGATTATGAAAAATATTAAAGGCATCATCGCCATGAAGATTTCCCCGTTGTTTCTGGATAAAGACCGTGTGGCGCAAAATGGACTTCTCGCGGAAAAGCTTTTCTCTTCCTCAGATAAATCCTGGGAGATGGCAGAGGGGATCAACTTTGACATTCGATTTAGCCGCCCTCCCAAACGCCCGGAAGAACAGCGCAGCTTTCCCTTGGCGTATATCCTTGAGGGAAAATTTTCCAGCTTTTTTGAAGGAAAACCGATTCCCGATAAAATAGTTGCCGATGAAGACTCAAAAGAAGCTCAGATAAAAAAAACAAACTCCGCAGGTCAGGCAAAGATCAAAACGGAGGGTGATTTTATATCTAAAGGAAAACCCGCTAAAATTTTTATCATGGCTTCTACTGAAATGCTTAAAGATCAGTTGCTCGATCCGAATGGAAGAGACCCAAATACCGTATTTATTATGAACACTCTCGATTTCTTAAACAATCGGGAACAAATTGTTGCCATGAGAAGCAAGGAGCAAAGGTTCAACCCATTGCGTGACACGAGCGCAGGGGTGAGAACCTTTGTAAAATCCTTTAATATTATCGGACTGCCGATACTGGTCGTTGTATTTGGACTGCTCGTGTTGTTTCGCCGCCGTTCCAGAAAAAACCGAATTCAGATAATGTTTAATCAGCAAGGAACGTAACCAATGAAAATTAAAAGAGAATACATAATCCTGGGTATACTTATAATCATTTTGTCCATGTACCTTATCCTTCGTAAGCAGGACCGGTCTTTCTATGACCTTCCGGATATCCCGAGCATTGTCAGAGAAGACATCACAAAAATAGAAATCTCCAAAAAAGACAGCAGCCTCACGCTCAATAAAATAAATTCAACCTGGCATATAGCACCTGAAGACTATATTGCGGACAAAGATAAAATCAGCGGTATGCTTGATATTATCGAAAAGCTTTCACTCACGGCTCTGGTATCTGAGTCAAAAAACTATGGTATCTATGATCTTGGAGATGATAAAAAAATTACCATCAAGGCATGGTCATCTGACGGAACATTACAGCGGGAGTTTGAGCTTGGCAAAACAGCTGAGTCCTACAGGCATACCCATATCAAACTGCCGAAAGATTACCGCGTTTACCACGCGAATACAAATATCAGGCCAAAATTTGATCAAGCCATGGAAGATCTACGAGATAAAAATGTTCTTTCTTTTGATAAAAAAGAAATAAAAGAAATAGCGCTTATCAAACAGGGTAAAACATATACATTTGTTAAGAAAGAGCCTGAAAAAACAGATGACATCAAGAAGCCTTCAGATCCAGAAAGTGCGGTAAAACCTTCTGAACCGGTCTGGAAATATATTGGTAAAGGAAGCGTCGATCAAAAACGGCTGGAAAGCCTGCTGGATGTTGTGTCAAAATTAAAATGTGATAAATATATATATGATAAGCAAATAGCTGATTTTAAATACCCTGCGTTCACATTGGTTTTAAAAGGAAATAAGGAATACTTTTTGAAAGTATTTGCCAAAAAAAGCAAAGATGATAAAAGCCGATCATGTATATCTTCAGAAAGCACTCAACCGTTTGAAATACCGGACTATCAGGCAAACCATTTCATGGAAAGCTTACTGAAAAAGTAAAACGTATATTAAGGGAAATAAAAGGAGTAAATACTATGATCAGGGTTGGCATTGTTGGCGCTACAGGATATACAGGCGCTGAACTCGTTCGGCTGCTCTCCGTTCATCCGGAGATTGAGTTGAAAGCTCTCACATCTCGCCAGTATGAAGGCGTGCGATTTGACACTGTTTATCCCGCTTTAGCCGGTGTGACGGATTTATCCTGTGAAGCGTTCTCTGCAGATGATGTGTGTAATAAGACTGATTTTGTATTTATGGCGCTGCCCCACAGCCTCCCCATGCTATATATCCCTGAACTGATCAGCCGGGGCAAAAAGGTTGTAGACCTTTCCGCGGATTTCAGATTCAATGATCCAGCCATTTATGAATCTGTTTACCAGCCCCATTCGGCAAAGGATTTAATGAAAGTTGCGGTGTATGGATTAAGCGAGGTCTATTCAGCCAGTATAACCAGCGCAACTCTGGTTGGAAATCCCGGCTGTTATCCAACGAGCATTCTCCTTCCGCTCATTCCTCTACTGAGAAATAACTTGATTGATCCTAATTCTATTATCGCAGATTCAAAATCCGGTGTCAGCGGCGCGGGCCGATCCCTTTCGCTGACAACCCATTTTTGTGAAGTTAATGAATCATTCAAGGCATACAAAATAACCACTCACAGACATACCCCTGAAATTGAAGAAGTCCTGAGTGAACACGCAGGCAAACCAATCAGCATTTCTTTTGTACCGCACCTTTTACCCATGACAAGAGGAATGCTTTCAACCATATACGTTAATCTTAATAAAAACGTCAACGGAAAAAATGTGGGCGAATGTCTCATTTCTTTTTTTGCCAACCATCCGTTTGTTCGGATCCGCCCTGAGGATCAACCGCCTGACACGCTGTATGTCCGGGGAACAAATTATTGCGATATCGGGCTGAAAATGGATGAGAGAAATAATCGAATGATTATTGTTTCAACAATCGATAATCTTATTAAAGGCGCATCCGGACAAGCCGTTCAAAATATGAATATCATGCTCGGTCTCGATGAGACAACGGGCCTGACCAACCCTCCATTTCCCATATAAATATACACGGCTAAATCAGAAGCATAGTATTATTCAGGTGAAGGCCTATTTTTGAACGGCTATGCATAATAGAGATAATTCCTGTTTTCGAAAGGCCATATTTTAGTAAACCACCCCGCCTTAGAAGACGGGGCTTTTAAAAAACTATGGATGGGGATTGCCTCTGCATGATTAAATCTTTTTTCCATACCAAAATCCTTATCTTGACATCGATTTTTTATTGAACTAATAGAATTCAGGATTTCAAATTACAGTAAGACGTCATATAATCTTTATAAATATTTTTTCGAAAGGAGATATAAAATGTCAGCAAAACTTATTAAAGGCACGGAGATCCGTGAACAAATTCTTGAAGAGATTACGGGGGAAGTCGCACAAATCAAGGAAAAGCACAATGTTGTTCCGGGTCTGGTAACGATTCTTATTGGAGAAAATCCCGCCTCTATGTCTTATGTTACACTGAAGATCAAAACCGCTCACAGGGTCGGTTTTAAAGAAATTCAAGATAGTCAGCCGGTTGATATCTCTGAAGCAGATCTTCTGGCCCTCATCGATAAATACAACAATGACGATTCAATTAACGGTATCCTTGTACAGCTCCCTCTGCCGGATCATATTGATGAAAAGAAAATACTAAACGCCATTGATCCTGATAAGGATGTGGATGGATTTCATCCTGTGAATGTCGGACGATTGATGATTGGCGGTTCTGAAGTAAAATTCCCGCCTTGCACGCCCGCAGGTATACAGGAAATGATTATCAGGGCTGGTGTTGAAACCAGCGGTGCAGAAGTCGTGGTTGTGGGCCGTTCAAATATCGTTGGCAAGCCCATTGCCAATATGATGCTTCAAAAAGGTGATGGCGCGAACTCGACAGTGACTGTTGTTCATACGCGTACCAAAAATATGGAAGAACATTGCAAGCGCGCAGACATTCTTATTGTCGCTGCCGGTGTTCCGGATCTTGTAAAACCGGAATGGATTAAACCAGGCGCGTGTGTTATTGATGTCGGCGTAAACCGTGTAGGTGAAAAAATAAGCGAAAAAACAGGAAAAACAATAGCGATTCTAAAGGGTGATGTTGACTTTGAAGCTGCAAAGGAAATAGCCGGATCGATTACGCCTGTTCCCGGTGGTGTCGGCCCCATGACCATCACCATGCTTATGAAAAATACGCTTAAATCGCTTAAGTTCAAGCTGGGTATTGAATAGAACCTTTTTAAAAGGGGGAGCCGTATCAAAGGAACCCCCTTTTTTATTGTTATTATAAACACATACAAAAATAGTGTGATCACCATTTATAAACTTCCTCTTGCAAACAATTCCCGCTGCATGAACGATAAAACTCACCAAAAAATCAATAAAAAAAACATGTTAAAGTCTTGACACCCTTTTAAAACTATGCTAGATGTTCTTTTGTTTTCCATACTGTCGCATAACCTCTTGATATAAATGATATTTTGTTTTTGATCGGCAGTGTATAATAATTATCAATGAGTGATAACCTGCAATAGGAGCTATTATGATGAAGGACAAAGTATCTATTTTTGTAGTAAGCACATCAGGTTCTCCGATAAAACAAATAACAGCTTCTAAGACCTTCCTGCGATTCTTTGTGTGTATCCTTACTGTATCCGTAGCGCTGTTTGGCTATATTCTTTATGATTACGCCGCATTAAAAATAAAAAATATCGAAGGAAAGTTTACTCAGCAGCAAGCGGAAATCAAAACTCAGCGCAAGCAAATCCAGGGATTCGCTGAAGAGATCACTACTCTGAAAACAAAGGTGCTTGCTTTAAACAAATTTGAAAACCAGATACGGTTTATCGCCAATATTGAAAAAAGTGACGAAACAGACGATTTATTTGGAGTTGGCGGTTCTATACCCGAAGATCTTGACACACGGGTTCCGCTTACCGCAAAGCACAACTCTCTTCTTCGAGAAATGCACGATCAGGTCAAACAGCTTCACCAGGCATCAACAATACAAAATGAAAATCTTGACTCACTCTACGATCATTTTAAAGAACAGCGCAATCTTCTTGCTTCTACACCCGCTATCAGACCCATCCGCGCCTCTGATAAAACAAAAGGGACAAGATGGTGGCCCACATCTAAGTTTGGATACCGCAAATCAAGATTTACAGGCTTGCGTGAATTTCACAAAGGCTACGATATCGCCACAAAAGTAGGAACGCCAATCATCTCTACTGCAAACGGAGTTATTACCTTTGCCGGGCCCAAAGGCAACTGGGGAAATCTTGTGATCATTGATCATGGCCATGGATTAATGACCCGCTATGCCCATTGCGAAAAAATATTAAAAAAAAGAGGTGATAGAGTTAGAAGAGGTGACACCATAGCACTGGTCGGCGATACAGGAAGAAGCACAGGACCGCATGTCCATTATGAGGTTCACCTTAACGGACTTCCAGTTAATCCGGAGAAGTATATCCTCAATTAGTTTCCGTACATAAATGGCCCTTTTCCGAAATCTCTGCATCACTCTTTAGAATTGCTTGTGCGGTGTACCCATGTACACCTCCGAACAATTCCTCGATTTCCTTGACCTTACAAAAAATTGCTCATTTATAAACTTGAAACACCCTATATACGTCGCAGCGTCAACCCTTGTGCGGCCTTGTTTTTTTAAAAAATATCTTATTTGTGAATCGAATTCTCAAATTGTGTACACTTACATCTGTTCTATTCCTTGATTAGAAACACCTTTAGATGCAAATCGAATGAAGGATGGGCACTAACTAATAACAACTAATCGGAGGAAAATCCCTGAAACCTCGGGACCTACTTAAAATGCTGCCTTTTGTTCAAGTTCAAGGAAAGCGATAATTTTAACCGCAGGAATACTCTGAGTATTTCGAGGATTAATCCGCCAAAGTTCGTTGGCGGATTAAAATGTGAGTTTGTCGAAGCGCAGCGAAGATCCCGCTGATCGGGAACACCGAAATTGGACAAAAGGCAGCATTTTACATAGGTCTTTTGCTGATATTGCCATCTTCATCTATGATCAATCCTGTATTGGGAAAGTCTGCTTCAGTTAAGTGTTTCATTATATTTGCTGCCTTCCTGGATTGATCAGGCACCGGGTAACCCGGCGGCTCCTGCTTAAAAGAATATATTCGGCCTGATACAAAATCCCCATTATCGGCCAGTTCAACTTTTAAGATCGGTGCAATCCCTTTTATGCCCTTAATCGATATAATCCCATACGTGCAAAAATTTCCTAATGAATAAGCGATTAATTTATTATTGTACAATTCCATGGCTCTTGGAACATGGGGCCCATGCCCAATGACCAGGTCCGCACCGTTATCAATAGCATTTCGTGAAAACTTCACCACGTTTCCCCTGGATTCTTTTCCAAAATATTCATCCGCATCTTTTGTGTGCTGAGCCTTTACACCTTCCGCGCCGCCATGGAATGAAACAATTACAATATCAAATTGCCGTGAAAGGCTTGTTATCACCTCATTTGATTTTCGGGTATCTAAAAAACTATATCCATTGAGATTTCTGGAAAAAGCGATCAAAGCGATACGAAGACCATTTATCCCGAGCTGGGCAATATCGCCTATCGGTCCTGAATGTCTGATTCCCACCGCGTCAAGGGCCTTCATTGTGTCAGCCGATCCTTCTTTTCCAAAATCCCACGCGTGATTATTGGCGATACTCATCACGTTAAAATTTGCTTTTTTTAAATTTTCAGCGTAACTTGCAGGGCTTCTAAACGCCCACATATTTGGACGGTTAATATCTTTGGCGCATTGGCCATTATCACTTAATACCTGCTCAAGGTTGCCGAAAACAACATCGCCCTGGCTGAGAATATCAGTAACATGAACAAATAAATCCTTTCCATCACCATCAGGCAAATTTTTGTAACGTTTAGGGAAATCCGTTCCCATCATAATATCACCAACAGCCGTAACCGTTATATCCGTTTTCTCTTCAGAATGCACTGGGTGACCCGCAAACGATAAAATAATCACCAAAATTATCAATAATTTCTTCATTATAGTATTATCCTTAAAGTATGTTATGATAGATTAATAAGTCATAAAAATAATTGTTGCAGCAACCGAAATATGCTATATTTATGCTTAGATATAAAACATATAGTTATAAACCATCTATTTCAAGGAAGTTATTTTAAATGATTGGAAATTTTTTAACAAAAGTTTTTGGAAGCCAGAACGAACGGGAGTTAAACAAACTTACACCGCTGGTTGAGCATATTAATTCATTGGAGCCTGAAATAGAGGCTATGAGTGATGAAAAACTCAAAAACCAGACTTCCTTTTTTAAAGAACGGCTCGAAAAAGGCGAACCTCTTGACTCTCTGCTTCCGGAAGCATTCGCAACGGTCAGAGAAGCGTCTATTCGTACGCTTAAAATGAGGCATTTTGACGTCCAGCTCATTGGCGGTATTGTACTGCATCAGGGAAAAATAGCGGAAATGAAGACGGGTGAGGGGAAAACCCTCGCAGCGACCCTTCCCGCCTACTTAAATGCGCTGACTGGAAAAGGAGTTCATATCATAACGGTTAATGATTACCTGGCAAGACGTGATACGGAATGGATGGGTCACATATACAATTTCCTTGGTCTTTCGGTTGGCAGCATCCTGCATGGGCTGGATGATGATGAGCGTCTAACATCTTACAGCTCTGACATTGCCTATGGAACAAATAATGAGTTTGGTTTTGACTATCTCAGAGATAATATGAAGTTTGACCAGGAATCGATTGTCCAGGGCGAGCTTAATTTTTCCATTGTTGATGAAGTCGACAGTATTCTGGTAGATGAGGCCAGAACACCTTTAATCATATCAGGTCCTGCGGAAAAATCGACGGATCTATATTATCAGGTAAATAAGATCATTCCAAATCTTAAGCGGGATACGGATTACGCTATTGATGAAAAAGCACGATCAGCGACGTTGACTGAAGAGGGTATCGCAAAGTCAGAAAGCCTTTTATCCGTTGACAACCTTTATGACCCAAGAAACATCGAAATCCTTCACCATATCAATCAGGCCTTGAAAGCCCATACGCTCTTTAAAAAAGATGTGGATTATATTGTTAAAGATAACGCAGTGACTATCGTAGATGAATTTACAGGAAGATTAATGCCCGGACGCCGTTACAGTGAAGGCCTGCACCAGGCGCTTGAAGCCAAGGAAGACGTCAGAATTGAAAATGAAAACCAAACCCTTGCAAGCATTACATTTCAGAATTATTTTAGAATGTATAACAAGCTGGCCGGCATGACCGGTACAGCCGACACAGAAGCAGCGGAATTTAAAAAGATCTATGATTTGGATGTTGTTGTTATCCCAACCAATCAAAACATGATCAGAACCGATTTTCCAGATGTTATCTATAAAACCATAAAAGAAAAATACGAAGCGGTAATAAATGAAATCGTAGAGCTTCACAAAAAAGGGCAGCCTGCGCTTGTGGGGACGATTTCCGTCGATGTATCAGAGTCCCTTTCTAAGAAATTGAAAAAACGGGGTGTCAAGCATAATGTTCTAAATGCTAAAAATCATGAACGGGAGGCAGAAATTATTTCCATGGCGGGTCAGGAAGGCTCAGTTACCATATCAACCAACATGGCAGGTCGTGGAACCGATATCGTGCTTGGTGAAGGGGTGACCGATCTCGGCGGCCTTCATATACTCGGGACAGAAAGACATGAAAGCAGGCGCATTGACAATCAGCTTCGAGGTCGATCCGGCAGACAGGGCGATCCTGGATCATCCCGTTTTTTTATGGCCCTGGAAGACGATCTTCTTAGAATTTTTGGAGGAGAACGGATTACGTCTATTATGGAAAGGCTGGGCATGCAGGAAGGAGAACCCATTGAACACGGCTTGATAAGCAGGGCCATTGAAAACGCGCAGGCAAAAGTTGAAGGACATAACTTTGATATAAGAAAACATCTGCTTGAATATGACGATGTCATGAATCAGCAAAGAGAAGTCATCTATAAACAGCGACGTGAAGCTCTAAACGGCGAAAACATCAAAGATTCCATTGTTGATATGATCTCTGAAAAATCTGAAGAAATAGCATATACTTTTTCTGATGAAAGGACGCATCCTGAAGAATGGGATCTCAAAGGTTTGAAGGACGCGGTATTTAAACAATTTAATTTTCGCCTGGAAAAACTTGACGGACATCTCATTGATGGGCTTAATGCTGAAAAGCTTTCAGAATTGATATATAACGGCTCCATGGACTTTTATGCTAAAAAAGAGTCCATCATAGGCGCTGATGATTTTAGACAGCTTGAACGGTATGTCATGCTTCAAACAGTGGATAATCTGTGGAAAGATCATCTGTTAAGCATGGATCATTTGAAAGAAGGGATCGGCCTTAGAGGATATGCTCAGCAAAACCCTTTACTGGTGTATAAAAAAGAAGGGTTTGATATGTTTCAGGATATGATTTCAAGGATCAAAGAAGAAACCATTGAGATGTTGTTTAAAATTCAGATATCAGAACCAGATACGATGTCCGCCTACAGTCCGCAAGAAGACCAGCAGATGGTATTTTCCAGCGGGGAAGAACCTGATTCTAAAAAACCGGTAAAACGTACCGGAGAAAAGATCGGCAGAAACGCGCCATGTCCCTGCGGAAGCGGAAAAAAATATAAAAAATGCTGCGGTGCATAATTTATAGCTTTTCATCATATTTTAAAATATTCATAATGATTGGCATTTGGCTCCGGAGGATAAAAAATGAGCCAATATAATCCTGATACAGAAGGCGAGGTGTCCTCCGAAGTGGATGAGGAAATTACTGAGCCGCCCATGTATAGAGTTCTGCTGCACAATGATGACTATACATCCATGGAATTTGTTGTGCATGTACTGATGATTGTGTTTCATAAATCCTATGAAGACGCAACACAAATAATGCTAAACGTACACAGATCGGGTATCGGTGTTTGTGGTGTTTTTACCTATGAAGTAGCGGAAACAAAAGTCGACCTGGTTCATACAATGGCTGAAGAAATTGAATTTCCACTCAAATGTACAATGGAGAAAGAGTAAATTATGATCAGCAAAGAACTCAGCGCAACACTCAGTTTTGCCGTTTCAGAAGCTAAAAAGCGGCGTCATGAATATGTAAGTATTGAGCATGTTCTTTTTGCTATACTCCATGATCACGATGGTATTGAAATTGTCGTAAATTGTGGAGGAGATGTCGAAAACCTGAAAACCGCCCTTGAAGACTTTTTTAATAAAAAGGTGGAAAGCATTCCTGAAGATAATGAATATCTTCTTCAGCAGACCATCGGGTTTCAAAGAGTCATTCAAAGAGCCGTGAACCACGCGCGATCCGCGGAAAAAGCCGAAGTAGCGGTCAGTGATATTATCGCTTCCATCTTTCAGGAAAAAGACTCTCACGCAGAATATTTTTTGTCAAAGCAAGGCGTTTCAAGGCTCGATGTTTTAAACTACATCTCCCACACTATTTCCAAGGAGCAATTTCAGGAGGATAACGAGGGGTTGATAAAAACAGATAGAGTTGAAAAAAAGAAAAAACTCAGCCCCCTCGAAGCGTTTACCACTGATCTGGTATTAAGCGCCCAGCAAGGACTGCTGGATCCGCTTATTGGACGCGAACTTGAAATTGAAAGGACCATGCAGGTTCTTTGCCGAAGGCGAAAAAACAATCCGATTTTCGTTGGAGACCCGGGTGTTGGAAAGACGGCACTTTCAGAAGGGCTCGCCCAGAAAATCCATCAAGACAATGTTCCTGATCTGTTAAAAGATATTCACATCTACTCACTTGATATGGGTTCTCTATTGGCTGGAACAAAATTCAGAGGGGATTTTGAACAGCGGCTCAAAGGCGTTATCGCGGCGCTTAAAAAGAAAAAGGATGCCATTTTGTTTATAGATGAAATCCACACTATTGTTGGCGCTGGAGCGACAAGCAGCGGTACAATGGACGCATCTAATATTTTAAAACCCGTCCTCGCCATCGGGGGAATCAGATGTATCGGCTCGACCACTTACGAAGAGTATAAAAACCATTTTGAAAAAGATCGAGCGCTTTCCCGCCGATTTGAAAAAATAGAAGTAGCCGAACCCCCACAGGCTGAAACAGTCAAGATTTTAAAAGGCCTTAGATCCCGCTACGAAGAACACCATGGTATTACGTATACAGATCAAGCCTTAAAAACAGCTGTAGAATTGTCGGCAAAATATCTCAATGACCGCTATCTCCCCGATAAGGCCATAGATGTCATTGATGAGGTAGGCGCATACATGAAGTTGTCTGGTTCACCGAGAAGGAAAAAGATCAATCCTTCTGACATTGAAGGCATCATTGCTAAAATGGCCAAAATTCCTACAAGAAGCGTATCCACCTCTGATAAAACAAAATTAGAAGTGCTTGATGAAAGACTGAAATCAGTTGTTTTCGGGCAGGATGACGCTATTCAATCCCTAGTCACATCTATAAAACGCTCTCGCGCGGGCCTGGCATCGCCTGAGAGGCCCATCGGTTCATTTCTTTTTACCGGGCCTACTGGTGTCGGAAAAACAGAAGTGTCAAGACAACTTGCGATTACGCTTGGTGTTGAGTTCCATCGATTTGATATGAGTGAATACATGGAAAAACATACCGTTGCCCGGCTCATCGGCGCACCTCCAGGCTATATCGGTTTTGATCAAGGGGGATTGCTCACCGACGGCATAAGGAAAAACCCGCATAGTGTTTTGCTCCTCGATGAAATAGAAAAGGCGCATCCTGATCTATTTAATATTCTTCTTCAAGTAATGGATCACGCCACATTGACGGATAATAACGGTAAAAAAGCTGACTTTCGAAATGTGATTGTCATTATGACGTCAAACGCAGGCGCCAGGGAGATGAGCACGCAATCGATTGGTTTTGGCGAAACAGACTATGATACGGAAAGCAAGGGTAAAAAAGCTATTGAAAAGTTTTTCAGCCCTGAGTTCAGAAACCGTTTAGATGGCATTATTTCATTCAACGGCCTGACAATTGATATTATGGAACGGGTCGTAGATAAGTTTATTGCAGAACTCAATGACCAACTGGGTGCAAAGAAATCTGCACTGACCATATCACCGAAACTTCGAAACTGGCTGGCCATTAAAGGCCATGACCCGAGAAACGGCGCAAGGCCCCTTTCCAGGCTCATCCAAACTGAAATAAAAGATACACTCGCGGACGAAATATTATTCGGAAAACTTACAAAAGGCGGTCTGGTTTCAGCGGACATCAAAAATGACGCGCTGGTGTTTTCCTTTAATGGATAACCTGGTAAACAAACAATACTCTAAAGATAACTTCTCCTTCTTTTTTCTAATGTGTTGAAACTTTTGAAAACTGCAGTTTTTTCTCAAATTCAATACAGGTGTTTTTAAAGCTATAACCCCATGACAATATTTCCCTTATCAGACATACTCGCGTTCCCGCAGCCTTACCTTTCCGATGAGGACGGTCTACTGGCTGTAGGCGGTGATTTGGGTCAGGAACGTCTTTTGCTGGCGTACCGGCTTGGTATCTTTCCATGGTTTCTTGAAGGGGAGCCTTATTTCTGGTGGTCCCCTGATCCGAGGCTTGTCCTCTATCCTGAAGAACTAACACTTTCAAAAAGCCTTAAAAAAACCATTAAAAAAAAATCGTTTCAAATTACTTTTGATTCTGCTTTTGATCATATCATACAATCATGCGCGCGAACCCGGCTTAAAAAGAATGAAGACACCTGGATAGGTCAGGAAATGATAGACGCTTACTGCAAACTCCATGAATCCGGCTACGCCCATTCTGTTGAAGCGTGGTGTAAAGGCAGCTTGGAAGGCGGGCTGTATGGTGTATCCCTTGGAAAGTGTTTTTTTGGGGAATCCATGTTTTCAAATAAAAGTAACGCGTCAAAAGTCGCTTTTGTCCATTTAGTCGAATACCTGAAAAAAGAATCGTATATGATGATTGACTGCCAGGTCACCACCGCTCATTTGAAACGCTTCGGCGCCCGGGAAATCCCGAGAGAACTTTTTTTACAGCAACTTGAAGAAGCCATGAAATGGCCAACGGAGAATCGATCTTGGAAGTATGATGACTAGAATACATTCCTTTGACATCCTTGTCCAAGACCCCGAGGATTTTCGAGAGGAATCCTCGACTCCTTGTCGGAAATCCCGGACTTTAAGCGGAAAGCCCTTTTGACCCATAAAGTCATTTGGAAAAGGTCATTAATTATTTGCTATACAGATATCAAATTTATTATAAATTTAATCCAAACTTTTCATATAACCAAATCGATGATGTAGCTTAATAAAATATTAAAATTCACTTCAACTTCATAAAAAGGGGAATTTACTGGTGGAAAAAGATTGTTTGTTTTGTAAAATTGTTAATGGCGACAGACCTACTGAATTCTTACATAAA
>JAFDFT010000321.1 GCA_019309685.1 Deltaproteobacteria bacterium | reverse complement strand
TGATGCTTTGTCGGAGCGAAGCGTAGATCCCGTCGCCGGAAAAGCTGGAACACCCTCAACTTTCGCTCAATTGAGGTAAAACTGTGTAGAATTGGCCTTAGGGCGTATACAGAATTACCAGGCATCGTGTAAGCTCATTGGAAAGACTTTTCAGCTTGTGGGGAATTTCGGAGTTAAATCGTTTTGATTCTCCGGCCTTGAGGACAGCGGGTTTGTCTCCAAGCGTGAGCTCAAGCTTTCCGTCCATGACGAATACAAATTCTTCCCCTTCATGTTTATACGCCACAGGCTTGTGATCCTGCCCTGATTCGATGGTTATCATAAATGCGCGGAGGTGTTCATTTTCTGCCCCAGGAGTAAGCGTCTTATAGGAATAGTTTTCCGTGCGTTTGGCAAAGGCATCAGATCTGCGATCACGCATGGCTGTTTTTTCTTCTTCACCCAGAAACATGCCAGGATCTACTTTAAAAACACGGGCCATCCGTAAAAGGAAGCTGACGGATGGGGCCACTTCATCATTTTCGACTTGCTCGATAAAATCAGGGGATTGGTCGGTGGCTTCGGCGAGTTTTTCAAATGACCACTCCATACCTTCACGAAGTTTTTTAATGGCCGATCCAAATCCGGCTTTGGCTTCTCGTTTTCCTGAAAAGTCGATATCATCCGCGAGTTGCCGCATGACGGTTGCTTTAACAAGTGACGTGAAAACAGGGACAAAAGTACCGGCGTCAGCAATAATGCCGAAATCCGCGGTTTCAAAAATAGGTGCTTTTTTGTCGCGGTTGACAGCCACGATGACTTTTGATTCATCAATTCCAGCAGTGTATTGAACCGCGCCCGATGTGCCTACAGAGATAAGCAAGTTGGGACGTATAGTTTTGCCGGTTTGCCCGATGAGGCGGTTTTCATCTACCCAGTGGTTCAGAACAGGCGGACGCGTTGCCCCAACCTGGCCGCTAAGAGCGATGGCAAGTTCTCTCAGTGCGGTGAATCCTTGAGCTGTTCCCATTCCGGCTCCTCCTACGACCACAATTTCCGCGTCTTCAATACTTCTGAGTTCTTTTTCTTCAGGCGCGCGCGAAAGCAGTTTAAGGCCGGCAGAAGAGATTTTTAGCGGCGTGTCTATTTCTTCTATGTTACCCGGGCTGCCTTTCACATTTGAAGGAGACGCAATGGTTGGGATAACAGTTGCAAAACCGGTTCGTTTTGAATCCGCGAATGTGATGTCAGCCATTATTCGGCCGCCCCATGAGGGGCAGGTCGCAACAATAGCGCCGTTATCCATTTTGATATCCGCGCATTCAGATATCAGACCCGTCTCACAAATCTTGGCGGTTCTGGCCGCCAGTTCCCGGCAAAAGTCTGTAAGGGTAAAACAAAAGAGCATGGGATTTCGTTTTAAGACAATTCCGGAAAGCGTTTGTGCGCAGCTATCGGCTCTTAAAACATCGGCATTTTTATTTTTAATTATATAGACATTGTCAGCGCCGTGTTGGATGTATTTCTTTGCGGCTTGAGATTTGGAAAGTGATTGATCAAATGCTTTGGAAATATTGCCATCACCTTCAAGCAGGACAATGGCAGTTGTTGCTTTTATGGATCGGGCCAGCTCCTTTGCCTTACCAAGGATATTCAGACTGAAATCAAAAAAACGTTCGCTTCGAAGGTCCCCATAGACCCATATTTCATTGTTTGACATTGGCATATATGTTTTTTATTTAATTAAACCGGATGAAATAAGTTTTTCCAGCAGGTTGGCTGCCTGGTTTTCAACGGTGCCGGATAGTATTTCACACTCTCTTTGTTGGGTTGCCCGTTTCATGGAAATCACTTTTGTCGGTGATCCGGCATCGCCCACATCATTGGGTGACAACCCGATATCTTTTAGTGATATCCGCTTGATTTTAGTTTTTTGCTAAGCGGATTCGATACCGCCCAGCTCTATATCTCTTGCCTTAACTGCCTTTGGATGAATCGTAAGTGCGGCCGGAAGAGTGGCTTCAAATTCTTCCACCATACCGTCCAATCGGCGGGTAACGAATAAGCGGTCTTTTTGCACGTTAACAGAACGCGCACCTGTAACCAAAGGAAGGTTCAACCCAACAGCTGTTTGAGGGCCTACTTGCCCTGTATCACTGTCTGCTGTTCGGGTGCCAAAGAGTAACAGATCAAAGGTGCCCAATGTTGCCAGAGCGGCGCAAAGCGCTTTTGATGTTGCCAGGGTATCCGATCCGGCCAAAGCGGGATCGTTTAAAAGGACGGCCTTGTCAGCGCCCATGGCCATGGCTTCAAGAAGGGCGGATTCTGATGCGTCAGGTCCCATTGAAAGAATTGTTACGTTTCCGCCGTTTTCTTCCCGTAAGTTAAGGGCAAGCTCCAGTGCAGGCCTGTCGAACGGATTTAAAACACAGTTTTCCACAGAACGTCTGGATTTGCCGGCAGGCGCGTTAATAATGACTGATTTAATACAAACAATTATTTTTAATCCCATCTAGGTTTCCTCAATCACGCTTCTTGCAATTACCATTCGATGTATCTCAGAGGTTCCTTCATATATTCGTGTGACACGTGCGTCTCTATAATATCTTTCAACCGGGTAGGACTTGGAGTAACCGTAACCTCCATGTATTTGAACAGCAGCGTCAGCGACCTCACTTGAAATTTCAGAGGCATCAAGCTTTGCCATTGCCGCTGCTTTGCTAAACGGCTTGCTTTCATCACGCAAACGGGCTGCACGATAAACCAATAACCGAGCGGCGTCAATTTTGGTAGCCATATCCGCGATCTGAAAGGATATGGACTGATGACTGGCAATAGGAGTGCCAAACTGGAATCTTTGTTTCGCGTATCGGACAGCTTCTTCCAGTGCGGCCTGAGCGATACCCAGCGCCTGAGCGGCAATGCCAATCCGGCCGGTATCCAGTCCTTTGAGCCCGATTTCCAGGCCCATTCCTTCCCTGCCAAGTAGATTTCCAACGGGAACCCGGCAATCATTTAAGCGGATGGAGCTTACGGGATTCGCCCGCATACCTGAAAGATCTTCAAGCTCACCGGTTACAAATCCAGGTGTTCCCCTTTCGGCAACGAGTACGGAAATGCCCTTACGCCCGGCGTCTGGATCGGTTCTGGCGAAGATAAGGCAAATATCAGCAACGCCGCCGTTTGTAACAAACACCTTATTTGCGTTGATAACATAGTGATCGCCATCTTTAAGCGCTGTTGCTTCGATACCCGAAGCGTCGGAGCCCGCGTTGGGTTCTGTAAGACAAAAGGCGCCTATTTTTTCAGCTTTTGCCAGCGGGGGTATCCATTTTTTATGCTGGTCTTCATTGCCAAACTGCATGAGAGGATACACACAGACGCTGTTGTGAACAGAAACACACAGTCCCAGCGCCGCACAAACCCGTGAAATCTCTTCAATCGTAACTGCACTGCTGACCGAGTCCATGCCCGCGCCAGAAAGTTTTTCCGGCACCTGAATGCCAAAGTACCCGAGTTTGCCCATTTTTTCCACGATCTCCCATGGGAACCGAGCTTCCTGGTCAATGTCTTTTGCTATAGGCGCAATGTTTTGTTCACAAAAAGCACGTACTGTTCGACGTACTGTTTGATGTTTTTCAGATATAAATGTGTCCATTATGTTTTTACCGTTTTGGAAAGCATGATATTTTTCCAGTATTAAAACCCTGGTCTTCCGGGCTAGGTCAGAGATATTATGTTTTACTGATATTATAGTGAAAAGAATCCAGTAGTCAGAATCCAGAATAATGTATTCGCCTTCAGCTTAGTCGATATGATTGATAGTGCGATGTGTCTCCCAATTTCTTCTGGCTTCCGGCTCCTGATTTCAGAATTCTCTAGCCCATGGGTTTAGTAATAACGCCTTCCAGCGGCAACCAAAGCCGGTCTTTTTGGCCCTGCATCTTTACTCATGCAAGACTCCCTATCAGAATAAGCATTGATAATCAAAGATTTATAATAAAAAATGATAAATTTAGATAATCCGGTTATCCGGAAAGCTCAAGC
>JAFDFT010000320.1 GCA_019309685.1 Deltaproteobacteria bacterium | reverse complement strand
ACTCCTTGCCTATCTAAGACAGGAACTCAATGATTCCAGGATAGATTATGACTCATCCTTAACCCAGCTGCATGGAGGATTTGAAACATTTATATATCGTTTCACGCTAAAGGGTGTTCGGAAGGAACTTTCTAAATCCTTGATACTGCGTTTGTACCCTCAGTCCTCTGGTACTATACCTGCTGTCTGGGAGAGTACTGTACAGAATGTGCTGGCAGAGGAAGGATACCCGGTTCCCCAGGCGCATTTTCTATGCACGGAAATGTCAATCCTCGGTGGAGCATTTTTTATTATGGATTTCTTGCCGGGAGAACCAATGGCAACTGGCCCTATGGAGACTATCCCCGAAATGCTGGGAAAAACTCATGCTGCCTTGCACAACATTGATCCCGAACCTTTGATCACGTCACTAAATGAACGAGGCATTGACAAAAACAGATGCAGTTTCGGTTATCGATTAGATCTTTTAAAGGATAGCGCAAGCAAGCACCCCCGGATTCGTGATGGAGTTGACTGGTTAATAAAAAATATTCCTCCTGAACCGGAGCGCCTTGCCCTATGTCACGGTGACTTTCACCCACTCAATATTCTCATCCAGGATGGCAAAGTAACAGGTGTGCTTGACTGGGGTAATTTTCTTATCGCTGATCTTGTTTTTGATATCGCCAATACAATTTTGTTATTAACTGTACCGATCAAACATCTCGCGTGTGCAGTATTAGGCCCGGACAGCGCATCCGTCGATTGGGAAATGGTTGCCAACCTGTATCTGGATGCATATCGTTCACATAGACTATTAGATAGTACAAATTTAGATTATTACAGGGTCAATCGATGTGTGAATGCTCTCATGCAAGGCTTTGAGGGGCAGGAAATATGGCAGCAGCCATTAATTGTAAAAGACCTGATCGAATATATTCACAAAATTACGGGAATCCGAATATCGATGCCGGATTAAACATATAATAATGTGTTGGCCATAAAAACCAGGGGGAAACAATGAAGAAGATAAACCGACGCGAATTTCTAAAAGCAGGTGTTGGCACAGCTGTTGCCCTGGGAACACCTGGTCTTCTCGCACATGCCAGCGAGCGTACTAAAGCCATAAGCACCAATGTTGCTGCAATTCGAGGAGATAATTTGGATTCCATGACCCGGGATGCCATAGACGCGTTAGGTGGAATTAAAACTTTTGTCAAAAAGGGCGAAACAGTTTTTATTAAACCCAATTTTGTTTCTTTCCCCTGGGCGCAATATAATAATTGCTTTCATGTAGGCGAGTGCACAAAACCGGAAATTATCATCGCTGTCACAGAAGAATGTCTAAAGGCAGGGGCGGCAGAAGTCATTATCGGCGACGGTTCTCACTTTCCAACATTTGATTGGAAGTATGCAGTCACTCTTGACGGGTCAACGAATCTTGTAAAGGAGGCGAAACGTCTCAGCTCATTATATAGCGGAAATGTTACATTGGCATGCTTAGAAACCGACTCCCCGGGCTGGGTCGAAATTCCCTCCAGTTCGTCTTTAAGCAAGATCGCCATATCAAGTCTTGTTGCCCACGCAGATAAAATAATTTCGATACCGGTGGCTAAAACGCACTCCTGGGCGCACCTTACACTGGCTTCGAAGAACTTCATCGGTATTACATCTCTGTCCCGCCATGCGCAGTTGATAAATAATACATGGTGGAATCGCGGTTCTCTTGATCACAGTAGTCCTCAATCAATTGCGCAGGTATATCTGGATATTGTAAAAAGTATCAAACCCGTACTTTCAATTATTGATTTTTCCATAGGCATTGAGGGTAATGGCCCAACACAAAGCTGGGGCGGCACTACGATGAATATGAAAAAACATATTGGCTCATGGGCCATCATTGCCAGTCCTGACATTATGGCGGCAGATGCAACAACCGCGCGTATCATGAACCATGATACGAATAAAGTGGTGCACCTCGCAATGGGTTACAAAATGGGTTTGGGTGAGATACGGGAACCATCGATAAAAATACTTGGAGAAAAACTCGACAATTTGTGCGCAACATGGAAACCTGCCAGAATAAGAAATGGTTAAAAAAGAATTTATTAAACCTATGTTGACTGCTTAATTCGACAATGTCCCGAAAAGGTTATGCACTGTATTTTCCACTACGTCTGTAAGCTTTATATAAAGCAATTGCACGCGCACACTGAAGATTCGGTCTGGGCCGATTAAATATTTTTTAAAGGGTGTTCACATCCGTGAAAGTAATCATCTCACAGAAAAAAATTTGAGGGACAGCAATGAGTCTTAAAAATGAATTCAAAATAATGGTCACAGAATTATCCAAAAAATTTACACTCCCGCTAATATCAAATATTTTCTTCCCCCCTTTCCATAAAGGCGGCCAACCAAAAGATACCCACTTTATGGCTCTCCGCCTGGAAAGCGGGGCGGTAGGCATTAGCTTTGTTCTCCCGCCTGATGAAAAAATTGAACAATACAATACTTTAAAACTTTCAGATTTTATCGGAAAAGACCCATGTGGATTTGCGCTTGAATTCGGGAGTGAAGACCCAATTAAAGAGATGATCAGCCTGGCAGCCGTTAACGCAATTTGTCAGCATATTATGAGGGAGACAAACTTTACAGTTGAATCTGCTGTCGATTCACTGGGACTGCTGTCAATATCTGCGGGTGACAGGATCGGCATGGTCGGTTTGTTCTCAGGATTGGTTGAAACCATTAGAAATGCCGATGCGGAACTTGTTATTGTTGAAAAACAGGAACGATTAATAAAAAAATATCCCAATCTGCCAATTACTTTGGACGCAACGAAGTTGCGTGCATGCAATAAGATCTTATGTACGAGCGCGACTATATTAAACAATTCTCTGGATGAAATTCTTACTCACTGTTCTTCGGATTCATTTATCTCAATCATTGGTCCAACGGCCGGATATTTCCCTGATCCACTTTTTGCGCGAGGTGTCGATGTTGTGGGTGGAAGGGTGGTAAAAAACGGCTCGCATTTTATGCGCCTGCTCGCAGAAGGAAAACACTGGGGAAATACTACACAAAAGACCTGTTTCCAGAGAAAGACCTATGCCAGTATAATATAACAGATAAATACCTGAACTTTGCACCAAATTTTATACAAAAATATATTTTGTCTTTGATGCCTTATGAATCCTGTACTGAAATGAATTTTAAAAAATACTTGATTTTGTCAACGGAATTAAATAGTACCTCTTCGGTCATCGGCAAACATAAATTATTAATAGAATAACAATGGTGTCAACACTTGAATTGTTAATTAAGTCTTGTGTCTTGAGGAATGAAGCCGCCTTCGCTTTGAGTTACGGCAAGACACTTCCGCCTTCGTTTTAAACTTCGGATTGACAAGTGTTCATCCTCATCATCAGTCTTTTTGAACCTGCGCTGATTCCAGAGCCGATTTAAAAGACTGCTATCAATAAACCCTTTTAAAATTGAATAAGAGTCAATAAGCGATCTAACCACTTTATCCCTTACATAAGGATACCCTGGCTGTGCTGAAAATCTCCCAAAATGTCTCCATTCCTGATGATGAGATTGAGCTTTCGGCAATCCGGGCACAAGGGGCTGGAGGGCAAAACATTAATAAAGTATCTTCGACAATTCATCTGCGCTTTGATATCACTTTTTCCTCTCTACCCGGTTTCTATTAGCACCGTATGTTAAGCCTGCGAGATCGGCGTATCAGCAAGGAAGGCGTGATCGTTATCAAGGCCCAGCGATTTCGTACTCAGGAAAGAAATCGGGAAGATGCGCTTGAGCGGTTGAAGGATTTAATTAAAGATGCGGCTGTTGTACAGAAAGTAAGACAGCCGACCAGGGCAATACGAGGCTCCCAGAAAAGGCGACTGGGCAGTTATTATTGCTCTACCACCTACCATAATTGCCAATCCTAAAGGACATACTATTTTCCATTCTCCATGCTATTCCCGAGCTTTTCGAGCAAAGCAAATGTGCCAAGATTCGGATATAATTGACCTTTAAGGGCCAT
>JAFDFT010000319.1 GCA_019309685.1 Deltaproteobacteria bacterium | reverse complement strand
AATATAAATGTACTTTATTTATTTCAAAAATTATTCAAGACATGATTTTTATAAAAAGAACACTATTTTGTCAACGTGGAAATGTATAATTATTGATATGTATTACAGCCTGCGAGCTGCAACGAATACACCGAAGATACTTCCAGCAGTGTCAGCAGCAATATCCATAAATGACGCGTTCCTATACGGTATATAATACTGGTGAAATTCATCGCTCAGGCCATAAATAATTGAAGCAGCCGAACTTAAAACGATTAACAAGCGTTTTTTGTTTTTAACCCGTAATGTCCTAAAAGTCCGCAGAAAAAGAGCGCCGAGAACAGCGTATTCAACAAAATGGACCAGTTTGTCTATATAAGGTAATTTTGGAAACGTTGCCGGATAGGGAAACGATGACTGGATGAAAATAAGAAGGCAATAAATAATTATTGGTAGCCAGTAAGTGACAATGTACTGAAATTGTTTCATTAATCCTTAAATATATCCAATTCAAGTCTCTTTTTACGAATATGCGGCAGAACAATATCAAAAAAAGTGTCTACGCTGACCCCGTATTTAACATTGCCATCCAACGTTCGAACAGAGTAAGTACCGGATTCTTTTTCCTTTGGTCCAATTGTCAGGATCAGGGGGACATGCCTTAGTTGGGCATCGCGTATTTTTTTGTTTAGACTTTCGGTCCTGCTATCTACTTCCGCAAGTAGTCCTTTTCCCTCAATCGTCATCTTGATTTCATTGGCGGTTGTTACAAGATCGTCATTAATGGCCAGAACGGCGACTTGAACCGGGGCCATCCACAAAGGGAATTTACCAGCGAAATGTTCAACCAGAATACCGAAAAACCGCTCAATGGATCCGTAAATAACCCTGTGAATCATTAACGGCCGATGTTTTTCATTGTCTTTGCCAATATATGAAAGATCGAATCGTTCCGGCATACCCATATCAAGCTGTACGGTGCCGCATTGCCAGGTTCTTCCAAGGGCGTCTTTAATGTGCACATCAATCTTGGGGCCATAAAAGGCACCGTCCCCTTCGTTAATCATATAATCCATGCCAAAAGCATCAAGTGCTGCTTTTAAACCTTTTGTTGTGGTTTCCCATTGCTCATCGGTTCCCATGGATTTTTCAGGTCTGGTGGATAGTTCCAGGTGAAAGCCAAGGCCAAATGTTTGATAAATTCGTTTCGTGAGTGTGAGTACGCCCAGTATTTCACCCTGTACCTGCTCCGGGGTCATAAATATGTGGGCGTCATCCTGATGAAAGGCTCTTGCTCTGAAAAGTCCTGATAAAACACCGCTGAGTTCATGCCTGTGGACCAAACCGATTTCAGCGGCCCGGATGGGTAAATCTTTGTAAGAATGGGGTTTTATTTTGTATAAAAGCATGCCGCCCGGACAGTTCATGGGTTTAATAGCGTAGTCAATTTCATCAATCGAAGAGAAATACATGTTTTCACGATAGTTTTCCCAATGTCCGCTTTTTTTCCATAGATCTTGAGGAAGCATAATGGGTGTTTTTGTTTCAACATATCCCGCTGCCTTATGTTCTTCACGCCAGAAATCCAATAACGCGTTCCAGACATCCATGCCTTTAGCGTGAAAAAAAGGCATCCCCGGTGCTTCTTCGTGAAAGCTAAACAGGTCTAATGCGGCGCCCAGTTTCCTGTGATTTCTTTTTTTTGCCTCTTCTATGACATAAAGGTGCGTGGCCAATTCTTTTTTATCAAAAAAGGCGGTACCATAAATTCTTTGAAGTTGAGCATTGTTTTGATCTGCCCGCCAATACGCACCTGAAACTTTCATCAGTTTTATTGCTTTAATAAGGCCTGTATGCGGCACATGAGGCCCGCGGCATAGATCCGTAAAGTCACCATGGTCATACAGCGATATCGTTCCGTCTTCCAATTCTGATACCATTTCAAGCTTGTATGGCTCATCCTTATAAAAATTGAGTGCGTCTGCTTTTGAAACTTCTCTCCGGTTGAAGGGCTCTTTGTTTTTTATTATTTTTTTAATCTCGGCTTCTATTTTTGGAAAGTCATCTTCAGATATCGGCTCCATATCAATGTCATAATAAAACCCGTCTTCTACAACGGGCCCGATGGTAAGTTTTGCATTTTTATAAAGATGCAAAACTGCCTGGGCCATCACATGAGCGGCGCTGTGCCGCATAATTTCAAGCCCTTCTTTATCTTTAGTAGTAATAAAGCGGATTGCAGCATCATGGTTGATTTTTGTATTCAGGTCCATGATAGTATTATTTATTTCCATAGCAACGCAATTTCGAGAGAATCCTTCAGAAATGCTTTTTGCCACGTCCAGTCCGCTGAACGACCCCTCAAATTTTTTTATATTGCCATCTGGGAATGTTACGTTTATCATCTTAACCCTTTTTAAAATCGAATAATATAATAAAATCGAAAGTACTTATATTGTAAATTTCATATTTTTTGGATGTACAGGGTATCATATGGCCGGTTGCCATAAAATGTTAAATTTGTTTTTTGTTGTTTTTGTCAATAGGCCGTTATTTATTCTGGTTGCCTCCGTATGTTGTCAGCCCAATAAAAAGCATTGATAATGCAATAGACTTGAAAACTTAGGAGATATCGTGAGTGGGGTCAAGAAAAATTTCACAGATAACGCAAAGCCTGTTTACCACATAATTGACTCATTGTCAGGATTAAAAGAAGCTGCGGTGGCTTTAAAAAAAGAAAAAACAATTGCGGTAGATCTGGAAGCGGATTCCATGTATCATTTTAAAGAAAAAGTTTGCCTTGTTCAAATGGCATCAACAACATTAAATCTGTTAATCGATCCATTATCGATTATGGACCTGTCGCCGCTAAAGCCTCTTTTTTCCGACACAAAGATAAAAAAAATATTCCACGGTGCGGATTATGATGTGCGTTCGTTATATAGAGATTTTAAGATTGAAATAAACAATCTCTTTGACACACAGCTTGCCAGTATGTTTCTTGGGATCAGGGAAACCAGTTTGAATGCGGTTGTTCAAAGCAGGTTTGGTGTTTTATTGGACAAAAAATATCAAAAAAAGGATTGGTCCATAAGGCCGCTTCCCAAAGAAATGACAGATTATGCGGTGCAAGATGTCATGTACCTGATTCCGCTTGCGAAAATTCTTGAAAAGGAGTTAAAGAAGAAAAAACGGCTGGATTGGGTAAAAGAAGAGTGCCACGGATTGAGCAAGGTAAGACATGTTTTGATAAGCAATAAACCGCTATTCCTCAGTTTTAAGGGCGCGGGACGGTTGGATCTGTGCAGTCTATGTGTCCTCGAAGCAATACTTCAGTTTAGGTCAAAGATCGCGAAAAAGAAGGACAGGCCCTTGTTTAGAGTTTTTGGCAATGAAGCTGTGATGAAAATGGCGAAGAAAAAACCAACCAGCTTGGCGTCTCTTAAAAAATTTGATGCGTTGAGTGAAAAACAGATGAAGATGTATGGGGATACTTTGCTGAAAACAATAAATGACGCTTTAAAAAAGAAGGATAGACAACTCCCTGTCTATCCGCGGCAAAAAACGAGTCCTCTTTCACCGGGTACACATGAAAGAGTGAAAGCACTCAAGTCATGGAGAGATAAACGGGCCAAAGAATTGAAACTAGACCCAGCGATCCTGTTTAATAAAGCCACATTAACGGTTATTGCCAAAAAGAATCCGTTTTTTAAAAAAGATCTTCAGGCGATAAGGGATATTAAAAGCTGGCGGACAGTGTTTTTCGGGAAAGAAATCCTTTCAGTGTTGAGAGAGTTAAAAAACTAAATTTTGATGGCTTCGTAATATCGCCGATGACTGGAAAGCGTTGCGCTGCATCCTCGCCCTGTTAAATTTTCGCTTGGCGAGACGGCGGAGCCGATTTAACAGGGCAAGTCACTGCGGAGTACTATAAGTATACCTCATTTTCATGGGGTTTGCGTCGTTTGTTGGAGCAAAGTGGAAATCTCGCTCTAAGCAGGAAACTTGAATTTTTTACTAGATAGTCAATTTTAAGGATTTGAAGATGGAAGAGATTATTCAGTTTGATTCAGAAGGATTAATGTTGGAAGGCTTGATGGAAAAGAAATCAGTCGATAAAGGGGTGGTTGTAACGCACCCTCATCCGCTTTACGGCGGGGATATGTATAATAACGTAGTTGAGTGGATAACAAATGTTTACCAGTCTCACGGGTATACCACCTTACGATTTAATTTCAGAGGGGTTAGCAACAGTCAGGGCAGGCACGGTAATGGGATGGGTGAGCAAAACGATGTTCTTTCTGCGATTTCAACACTTAAAGACAAAGGATTGAAACGTGTGGATCTGGCAGGTTATTCATTTGGAAGCTGGATAAATGCCAAAGTGGTCAGCACGGAAACAATGGTAGATCGGCTCATCATGGTTTCTCCGCCGGTAGGCTTCATTAATTTTGATTCAATTGAGGCGCTTACGCCCCTTAAGCTTGTTGTAACCGGGAGTATGGATGATATC
>JAFDFT010000318.1 GCA_019309685.1 Deltaproteobacteria bacterium | reverse complement strand
GAGCCCGGCCCCTGATAATGGATAGGAGATATCTTTTTTTTTTTTTTTATTTTGACTAGATATTCGCTTGAAGCAACGCCTGTTATTATTCTTTCGTTGTGCAGCACATTATCGTACATACTTCCAATGGTAATAACAGTCTCTATGCCTAAATCCTTGCACATCGTAAATAGTTCATCTGCGAAACGAAACCAGTAAAGGTTGGGTTCACTTGCGGTAAGAATAACAATATCCCGGCCTAAAGATGGGTCCGTAGTGGCAAAGAATGACCCCCCTGGCGGATCAAACGCATTAAGTTGTCCTTCAATTATAGTGACAATCGGGCGAGTGGCATCGTATCGATAAAAAATATCTGAATTAATATTTGCGAATGGTTTAGCCTTTGTCTTTTTTGTCAGATATTCGGTCATTGCCTTTGAGACTCCCAAGGCGTTACCCCATCCGTCAAAACCGGCAATAAGAAGCGGATTGTTCAAGCTCGACAACTCTTCTCTGATTATTCCTTTTTTATCAAATTTCATACTTATATTTCGCATTTGCGCCTCATATTGTCAAGATGATCGTTTTGCAAGCGTTATAGCGAAAAATTCACATGGACACTAAATGGCCCGCTAAAGGTTTAATAAAAAACCGGTTTCAGGGAGCAGTCGTCAAAACAGATAAAAATCGACCAAATACTTGACACAGGTTTATCTTTATGTATAAATATCTGAAAATAAAGTTTTTATTCACTATACTAACCTTTCAACTCAGAAAAAGGTTACGTTTCATGTCAAGATTAAAAAGCAACCCTTTAAACTTCATTCACATTCAAGATTTGGTGAAACCCTTTCGACTCTTTTTAAACCTGCAAGGGACTGAATAGCATGAATGATCTTCAAACCCTCGAAAAACAAGATTTAGTTGATATTATCCAAAAACGGGATGCTGAAATTGATGCATTATTGAAGATCAATCAGGAATTAAAGGGGTTTTCCAAGTTAGAAGATTTACTGATACAGATCATGAATATCACGAAGGAAATGATGAATTCAGAAGCGTGTTCACTTTTGTTGATACATGAAGAAACCCAGGAATTTATTTTTTACACGGCTAATTCCGAACAGAAATTAGATGAAACCTCTTTTCATAAAGGAAACGGTATTACCAAAAATGTTGTTACTACCGGGAAGCCTGTCATTGTTAATAATGTCCAGGAACACCCGAAATTTCATAAAGGTGCTGATGATAGAACCGGGTTTGTTGCCCGGTCCATGATGTGTGTGCCCATGACAATAGAAAAAAAGATTATGGGTACCGTACAGACGTTAAATAAAATTGATGGAGAATATACAGAACATGATTTACATTTGCTTAATCTAATTAGTGCGCAGGCAGCAATGGCGATTGAGTACGTACGAGTCAATGAACAAAAAATCCTTAGAGAAAGGATGGCAACTGTTGGCAGTATGGCGAGTGCTATTATTCATGATTTGAGAAATTCAATGCATGTCATTAGCGGCTTTACACAAATAATTTCAATTGAAGATGAGAACGCGTCTTTTACTGAATATTGTGAAGCGATTAACAGGGAAGTAGACAAACTGATAAATATAAGCCATGAATTGCTGGAATTTTCTCGTGGAAGTAAAATTTCTTTGAGCGTGAAAGCCACTAGCCTTAATGACTATTTACGTTTTTTTTACCATCAAACGAAAAAATTACACGAGGAAAAAGGGATTGATTTCACCCTTGAGCTTTATGACGACTGTAATATGTCGCTTGATCAGGACAAAATGGCTCGCGCCATCCAAAACCTGATAAGAAATGCAAGAGTCGCTCTCGAGGAAAACCCGGAAAAGAAAATTATATTAAAAGGCGGGCTGAGTGAAGGCCTTCCCGTGATAATCGTTGAAGACAACAGCAAAGGGATGGATCCGAAAACACTGAAAAATATTTTTAAGCCATTTTACTCCAAAGAAAAAAAGGGGGTAATCGGTTTAGAGCT
Source organism: Deltaproteobacteria bacterium (assembly GCA_019309685.1). GTDB lineage: Bacteria > Desulfobacterota > Desulfobacteria > Desulfobacterales > JAABPS01 > JAABPS01. The sequence continues at coordinate 2,062 of JAFDFT010000318.1, read as the reverse complement.
GGCAATTACCGAAAGCATCGTTCGCGGCCATAAGGCAACGATTAAAGCAGAATCTGAGATTGGAATAGGGACAAGGTTTACAATAACATTCGAAGATTATCAGCCGTCTGAATGATGTTTTTTATACCTTAACTTATTAATATTTTAATCGTTGACGGTCTCGCAAAAAGTCCAACCTCAGCGTTGTGCTGCATTTAGCAATCATTCAACAAACGTTAAATAGATAATTATGGGAATTACATTAACGACACCCGCATTACTCTTTCCGACAATTTCACTCTTGCTGGTGGCATATACAATTCGTTTCAACACTATCGATACGCGAATTCGAACGCTGCATTCTCAATACAAAGTAAATCTCGATGCTGATTTCATTGGCATTGTCGTTACAGGAAATTTTAATATCCGTGCATGCTTTAAATATTGAATTACGTGACATGCAGAAGAATAAAGATTCGAAATCTAGTATAAAGAAGTAAAACATAAACAGTCGATGTGCTAAACCAGTGGTGAATAGAAGGAGGAGAACATGAAACTTGAAATTATCACGCATAAACCGAAAGAAGTTTCTAACAAAAAGCCCATTCTTTTTGTTCATGGTGCATGGCATGGCGCGTGGTGCTGGGAAGAGTATTTTTTACCTTACTTTGCCAAAAGAGGTTATGCTTCTCACGCATTAAGTTTGCGGGGGCATGGAAATAGTGATAGGCCTCAACCTTTCCGATTGATGCGTATTGCTGACTATGTGGTGGATGTGGCCGAAGTGGTAGGCCGACTGCCTGAAGAGCCGGTGCTGGTAGGCCATTCAATGGGCGGGCTGGTTGTTCAGAAATATCTGGAAAAGTATACTGCACCTGCGGCCGTGCTTTTGGCTTCTGCCCCAGTCAAAGGTGTTCTCAGAACAGCGCTCCGTATTGCGCTTCGTCATCCTCTGATTTTTTTAAAAGCCAACCTTATCTGGAGCCTGTATCCAATAATCGGCAAACCGGCACTCACCCAGGAAGCTTTCTTCTCACCAGATATTCAACCGGATATGCTCAATCGATATTTCAATCTCATGCAGGATGAGTCCTATCTCGCTTTTCTGGATATGATGATTTTTCAACTTCCCAATCCTGAAAAAATTTCAACGGATTTGCTGATACTTGGCGCTGAGAATGATACTGTCTTTCATGTTGATGAAATTGAAGCAACAGCAATGGCATATGGCAAAAAGCCTGAAATCTTCAAGGGAATGGCTCATGATATGATGTTGGAAGATGGATGGCAAACTGTTGCGGATCGGATGATTGAATGGCTTAATGAAAAAGGAATATGATTTAAAATTGCCAATAATTAAGGGCCGATGTTGATTAAACAGCCATTGTGCAAGTCTCCAAAAAAAGTCATTTTAGACAGGCTGGAGAATTAATGTAAAGTAAGCGTACCATGAATAAAACTGTTACGACCAGATGTGCATCTACGTTCTGGGGAGATACCGAATCGCTTGCCATAGAACAGACCTGAAAAGTATGAATAACCAGACACATCTTTACAAACCGACAGAACTTTTCGCAAAGAAACTTGATCAGTTAAAAAGTAGTGACCCTTCCGGATATGATCGCATAATAAAAGTTATTGATCGATTGCTGGCTAATCCGAATGATGCGGATGGTAAAATGTATGGAAGCTATAATAACCGTTTCAAGAAGTACGTTGGGAGAAGAGACTATAGGATTATCTATTATTGGTGTGAGCTGTGCCGCAAAGAAAATCGTAAATTAGAGAAAGAGTGTACGGATTGTAAGAAAATTCCTGACAACAGTGTTATATTCATTGATTTTTATCATAAAAAAGACGCAAAAAAATCAAAAAATCAAGTTAGGGTATGCTATGAGATTTAAGTGTCCGGAATGCGGCAAAACACTTAAGATCGCTGATAAAATGGCAGGGAAGAAAGGCAGATGCCCTGGCTGCAAAAATATCGTAACAGCGCCAAACGTAGAAAAAAAGCCATCTCAAATTCCAGAATATAACCCCCCTGAACCGCCGCCTATGCTGACACCGGATCATGAGTTTGAAA
>JAFDFT010000033.1 GCA_019309685.1 Deltaproteobacteria bacterium | reverse complement strand
AATAGAAAGTTGGAAAAAACTCCATGCAACTGCAACAGCAGGAATAAGATATTTTAAAACCCCTTCCGGCTTTCTTCCGATACCTTCTTCCGCTTCAACCAGCTTTTTGGCCACTTCATAATCATCACTGTTATCTGTTTCTAAAGGTTCGCTCATGATTCTCTTAAAAAATATAGTTCTTCTCCACTTTAGTCGAAGAAGAAGGTTCGAATGTTTGTTTTTATTTAATCTATAATGGGCTGTTATCAGTAATCAGTGACCCGCCAAAATGGGACGCGCGAAAAGAAACACCTAAAACGTAAAACTTAAAACGATTTATATTAATATATCGTTAAAAATGGTCATGGTGAAGGTAACTATTAGTTGAAATTATCATACAACAATATTGATGGCCCCTACAAAGTCATGATATGATGACAAGGTAAAAGGTTCAAGTTTCCCGCTTATAGCGGGATTTCCGCTTTGCTCCAACAAACGACGCAAATCTCGAAGAATGAGGCGCGTCCTCATAGTATGTCGAATGAACTCAGTATGCAGCGCAACACAGTCCGCCTCAGGCGGATTACAAAGCCATCACTCTTCTATTAAATCTGAGAGAGGCACAGACATCAACGTCACCATTGCCTTGGATACCAGCTTCTCTTCTCCACCGCTTATTGAATATATTTCAGATTCTGAAAGTATAATTTTGCGGCCGCTATTTATCACCTTCGAACGGCAAACAATTTCTTCTCCGATTGCCGGCTTCAAATAATTAATTTTAAATTCAATGGTAAGGATGCGGTGATCCTCCGGGATCAGGGTAAAAGCCGAATACCCCGCTGTATGATCAGCTATTGTCGCAATAACACCCGCGTGTACAAACCCATCCTGCTGTTTATGATCATCGCGAAGCCAGAGCCTGGATTCAAAATATCCCTCTTCCACCCGTTCCACTTCAAACCCGCAAAAAGCCGGAAATCCCTGTACATAGTCCTTTTTCAGCAAATCTAATCGCTCATTTTTCAATTTTGACAAATTGATTCTCCTGGCAACATTTTTGATAAATATACTACAACCTATCTCAAACATATTTGAATAATGATAAATAAAGCCTGACCAAAAGATTGTTGATTATTATCACACCTTGCTTAAAAATATCAAACTTAATAAGACAACTAATCCTTTCACGCAAACATCCCAGATCACCAATCTATAATGAACCACACTTAAAATTTTATAAGCCTGAGCTCTTTACAGGTTAAAAAAGAATTGAATAAAAAAGTATGATACATTGAACGTGAAATACTTTCTTGTAATAGATACAAGAAAGTATTTCATTTTAAATTAAAACAGGTGAAAAATGATGATTTGATCCCCATTTTTGACATCAATCTATTAATATGATCTTTGTATGTAACTGTGTAGCCCTTGTAAACTTTTATTCCATTGTCTTTATTTTTATGCTGGGCTTGGCCTTTTTTAAACCCTCAGGCACTTGCTGTACTTTTAATTCATATATTGAAAATATTGGGCTATCGGTATAATCGTTCGTATCTTTATTTTTAACTCGGATTTTATAATTTGTACCGGATTCCGCTATTATACCATTTTTACAATACCCAACTTGGTTCCATTTCAGATTAAACATAAAAAGATTATCAATTTTTGTATTTTCTGTATAGCTCCACTTAATTACTCCAACTTCTTGATTGAACTGTCCTAAAAGTGTTGCCACCTTGAATAGCTAATTTAAATTAAGAACACAGGAGGTGTCAAGAAATGAAAACAAGAAAAACTTATTCAAAAGAATTTAAAGACGAAGCCATCCGCCTTTCAAAAGAGAACGGACTTACTTTTGTCCAGGTGGAAAAAGAGCTCGGCATTGGTTAGGGAACTGTATCCCGATGGGCAAGAGAGAAAAAGTTGCTTCGTGATGATGCATTTTGTGGGAGTGGTAATGCTAGGCCATCTTAAAGTGAATTTAAATCACTACCAAAAGAACTGGCTCGAACTGAAGGAGGCCCCCTAGCGCCTCCTCATGGCGAAGAGATCCGCAATACCTATTTGGAATTAAGTCCAGATGAATTATTCCCCACATATTCCTCAAGTCCTGATACGGATCTTTATGACGTCGACATAGCAATAACCATCTAATTTATTAGTATAAAGATTTGTTACTTTCTTAACGCCACCTTAAAATAACATATCTATATCTTCAGCCAAGCTTTTCATATTTATCATTTTTCTCTTGACAAATATTTGGCCATTAATTATTAATAACTACTATGGTAGTTAATATTATCAAACGATTATCTGAAATTGGTTTTTCTGAATACGAAGCCAAAGCCTATACGGCACTGGTTAGAGCGAATCCTGCGACTGCGTATGAGATCGCAAGATCTTCCGGCATTCCCACATCAAAAATATATGAAGTTATTTCAAGGCTTTTAGAAAAGGGAGTCTTTATACTCGCGGATGAGAACAAAACAAAAAGATACATCCCAATTGACCCGGCTGAGTTTATTGAAAGCCACAGAAACAAGTTGGAGACAACGTTAAATGGGTTAAAGGATGACCTGTCAAATATTCAAAAAGAAACAGACATCTCATATATATGGAATGTGCATGATTATGAATCTCTAATGGAAAAAGCAGAAAGAATGGTAACAAGCGCGGAGAAAAACCTGCTTATATCCGGATGGGATGAAGAGCTGTCTTTTCTTGATGATGTTTTACTACGCAAGGAAAATGAAAATGTCCGGATTGCGATTGTCCATTTCGGTGATGTCCAGATGAGAGCCGGGCAAATATTCAAACATCCTATTGAAGATACTATATATAATGAAAAGGGCGGCAGGGGATTCGTCATTATCGCTGATTCAAAAGAAGCGCTAATGGCAACCGTTTTTGAAGAAAACAGAGTGGAAGGCGCATGGAGTGTCAACAAGGGGTTTGTCACCCTTGCCGAAGATTATGTGAAACACGATATATACATTATGAAAATCGTCCGGCGATTCGACAGGCAATTAATCGAACGTTTCGGTGAAAACTACGTAAAACTGAGAGATATTTTTAATGACGAAGAGACAGGAAATTAAAATGAAAGTTTATATTAATGGCGATTTCTTTGAAAAGGAAAACGCGAAAATATCTGTTTTTGACCACGGCCTGCTTTACGGGGATGGGATTTTTGAAGGGATCAGGATATATAACGGTAAAATCTTCAAACTCAAAGAGCATCTTGAAAGACTATACAAAAGCGCTAAAGCCATTATGCTTACAGTGCCGTTGAGTTTCAAGGAATTGGAAAAAGCGGTTCAGGATACCGTACATATCAATAAAAAAGGAAATGGGTACATCCGCCTGGTCATCACCAGGGGAAATGGGACCCTTGGCATTGATCCAACGAATTGCAAAAATGCAACCGTTATCATCATCGTAGATGATATTCAGCTCTATCCTAAAAAGCATTACCAAAAAGGGATAAAAATTATCACTGCTTCAGTTCGAAGAATATCTCCGGACAGTCTTGATCCCAGGATCAAATCACTCAATTATCTGAATAACATTATGGCAAAGATGGAAGCTGAAAACGCGGGCTGTCTTGAAGCCGTCATGCTAAACAAAGAAGGATTTGTTGCTGAATGCACTGGGGATAACATCTTTATTGTTAAAAATAAATGCCTGCTGACACCCTCAGGAAGCAAGGGCGCGCTGGATGGTATTACAAAAAATACGGTTATGCATGTTTCAAAAAAAATCGGTCTTCCAGCACAAGAATCCGAGCTTACCCAGTATGATCTCTATACAGCGGACGAATGTTTTCTCACAGGCACCGGCGCTGAAATTATTCCGGTTATTCAAATTGACGGAAGAGCTATAGGAAACGAAAAGCCAGGCCCAATAACCCAAAAACTAACCGCTGAGTTTAATTAGTTTATGGCTAGTTCCCGCAATCTTCCGCCTTCGCAATGAACTACGGCGAGACAAGCTGTGTCAGTCCGCCTGGGGCGGATAAATCTGTGGAATTGCTTGTGCGATGTACCCAAGTACATCTCTGCACAACTCCTTGATTTCCTGGACCTTGCTAAAAATTACGCACTTATTAATTGGAAAACTTGTATAGTGTCCATTTTTTAAAACTGAATTTATGAATGGGCACTAATTAAGAAAAAAACCTCTCCGGATAGGTTGCACTGGCCACGCTGTTGATAGATATACTTTTTCTGCGGTCTTCCATTTGTGTTCCCTTCTCAATAGATCTAATTTATGATAAGGTACCTATATATGAAAATGCAATTTCTCATCATCTTTAAGGAGACCCTTTGATGAAGAAGCAAAGCGTACCAAAAGTTATATTTATCTGACTGGGAGCGGTCTTGACCTACATCGGGTTTTCCATGTGGCATAATGGTCTGGGAATTCCTTTGTCTGAAAAGGAAATTGATATCTATATTGAACGGTTTTTAACGATCAATCCAAATATTGATTCAAAAAGATTAGAAACACTTCGAGTGTTTTTGAAAGAAGATGATGGCGATGATTTAATTATGGTAAATGCGATTAAACTATATGATAAACCATTGCAGGTACCTGATGTATCGCCAAATGAAACTTCTAAAGAAGTGCTGGGCAGATATAATAATTTTGTCATGCCCTTTTTGCTGAAAAGGGGTAGTTACCCCGTACTTGTGGGGTATGCTGTTATGAATTCCATTGAAGTATGGGGTATAGAAAATGCAAAGGAATGGACCATGGCGGGTGTGATACGGTATCGGAGTCGAAGAGATATGATGGAAATGTCAACCAATCCTGAATTTTTAAAGGTTCATAAGTTTAAAATCGCGGCAATGGAAAAAACGATCGCCTTTCCGGTTACTCCCCGGTTTGTTGCGGGAGGAGTTGAAATAGTCGCGGCATTGTTCCTTTTCTCTGTGGCCGCGTTTTTTCACCTGGTTATATGCATATTGGGCCAAAAAAAGATGCGAGTTTCTGTTTAATTGCGAAACCAAAAACTATATAAATGTTACTAAATGATTCTGGGATAACGCCATGTGCCAGTCTAAACCATTAATTTAGTATTTTAATACAACCGGACAATATCATGAAAGGATGGTGTTAAAATGAAAGCATTTCAAAAGGAATATGATGTCATCGTTGTCGGTTCCGGACCCGGAGGAGCCACAGTTGCAAAAGAATTATCCGAACAAAACAAGAAGGTTCTGATTTTGGAGTGGGGGAGCAATGCGCCCATAAAGGGGACGTTTCTGCAAGCAGCAAAAATGATCGGCATTCCGGGAAAGAATGTCCTTCTTACAAATAAAAAAAAGATGCATGTGCTGGTAAGAGGGACAACCACCGGCGGCAGTTCGGTCTTTTATTGCGGCACAGCCTTTGATCCGCCTTTTGAAATGCTGGACTCTTACGGCATCAATATCAGGAATGAGATTAAAGAACTTAAAAATGAAATTCCTACCCAACCGCTTTCCGATGAACTTATGGGTCCCATGGCAAGCAGAATGATGACTAGCGCCCAGGATCTTGGTTATGATTGGCAAAAACTTAACAAGTTTATTTTTCAGGACAAATGTAAAACCGGTTGCTGGAGGTGTGCATACGGCTGCCCCTATGATGCAAAATGGAATGCACGAAACTTTGTTGAAGAGGCTGTAAGTAACGGTGCAACACTGGTAAATGGTGTCAAGGTGAAATCGGTATTAACTGATGGAAACAAGGCCACAGGTGTTAAATTGAAAAAGAAGGGTCTGACATACCGGGTAGAAGCCCCAACGATTGTCTTGGGAGCGGGTGGAATCGGTTCGGCTGAAATATTAAGAAAAAGCGGTCTGGATAATGTAGGAGTTGATTTCTTTGTCGACCCCCTTGTTATTGCCTTAGGAAAGGTTCCGGATATTAAAAAAGGCAATGAACTCCAGATGCAGGCGGGATGGCACGTAAAAGATGAATACGTGATGACCGATCTGGCAATGCCGAAAACCCCAATGCTTTCAATGATGATAAAGATAAAGGATGATCTTGGCGGGCGCATCACCGACAGGGGCGGCTGCAAAAAAGATTTAACAAAAAATGATTATAAAAAACTGAGTGATGGGTTCGGACATGCCAAAAAAATACTGAAAAATGCTGGCGTCAAACGGGTAACAAAAAGCATGGTGTTTGCCGCGCACCCGGGCGGAAGTGTCAAAATTGGTGACGCCGTGAACTCGGATTTAAAGACAGAGTATGACAATCTTTATGTTTGTGACTGTTCCGTTATCCCGGAAGCCTGGGGCCTGCCGCCGACGCTGACAATTCTCGGTCTGGGCAAAAGATTATCAAAGCATTTACTGAATACGCAGGCTTAATGGAAATACAGTGTAAATCCAATGCGGAGAATATGGATGCGGGATTAAAAATTTCGGAGACCATAACATGATTGATACGGCTATGATGGGGGATCATTGAAAAACCCAAAAACCATCGCTATGTGCGGAAAAGGGGGGGTTGGTAAAACAACCACCGCGGCCTTAATGGTGAAAGCCATGGCGGACAGGGGAAATAAAAAAATACTGGCCATCGACGCTGATCCTGCAATCGGCCTTTCCTATGCCTTAGGGATTAAGGTGGTTAAAACGGTGGATGACGTTCGAAACAATTTGATCGAAAATATCCGGGAAGAAAAGACCGACGATAAAGCCAACACTCTTCATAAGCTGGATTATGAGATTTTTGACGCCCTGGTAGAGAACAAAAACTTCGCCCTGCTCGCCATCGGCAGACCTGAAGGTGAAGGATGTTATTGCCAGGTGAACCATCTGCTTAAAGATATTATAGAGTCCCTTTCAAAAAATTTTGACGTGATCATCATAGATGGAGAGGCCGGTATTGAACAAATCAACCGGCGTGTAATGAAAAACGTAGATCATTTAATCCTTGTCTCGGACACATCGGCAAAAGGTTTAAACGTGGCAAAAACTATCAAAAAGGTTGCCCATGACAATAAGGCGGTAGATTATAAAAGTACTGGTCTTTTGCTCAATCGAATCAAAGATAAAGAAGAAGTCAACACAATCATGAATCAAGTGGACTTAAATCTTCTTGGATGGATACCCGAAGATGATCTGATTCGCGAATATGATTTTAAAGGAAAGCCTTATCTCGATTTCCCCAAAGTATCACCGGCAAGTGAGGTCATTCACAATATTCTTGATTCTATTGGGATCTAATTAAAGTTTTAGGACCATGGTTTTTAATTCTTCTTGACCAAAACAGTTTTGCCAAATATTATTGCTCAAAATATCTCATGTTCATATTTTTCTGATCCGAATTTCAATTATCAACGTCCGTTTTTTTATCGACCTCTCAATTAATTTAGGTTAAATTTTTGCTGAAATTTAATTTCAATCTTCAAGTTTTTATTATTTCTATTACTAAAGGGAAAATTATGTGAAAGGAGGATAGCTAAATGATATCAACATTAGATCTTAGGAAAAAATATCTCGGGGCATCCGAAGCCACTGATGAGGACATGGAAATCGTAAAAGCTGTCCGTGAATTTGTAGAGAGAGAGATTATGCCCCGTCGGCAGGACCTTGACGGCGGTTGGAATCGGGATGAAAAATTGGCCCGTGAGACCTTTGAAAAAGTTCACCAGGGCCTGGTAGACATCGGTGTTCAACGGGCCATCTGGCCGGAAAATCTTGGAGGGTTGAACGTTAATCCTGTCGCAAGTGAAATGTTAGTAGAAGAAATATCAAGAGGGGATGCTGGAATTGCCACACACATGGGAATAATTAACTGGGTGATGCTGCCGGCCCTGAGAGCGGGCAGGATGGATCTGCTTGAAAAATTTGCTCCAATAATCTGCGATAACAAGCCACACGGCTGCTGCATGGCTATCACAGAACCTTCTGGGGGTGCAAATGCCGAGGATCCGACTCAACATGGAAGGACTATTCAGACTATTGCCGAGCTGGATGGTGATGAATGGGTTATTAACGGGCATAAAATATGGCCTAGCGGTGCAAGCGTGGCTGACATTACCTACTGTGTGGTTTGCACAACTGATCCAAAACTGGGTGATGAAGGAGTTGCACTTATTTATGTTCCACCTGATGCAGATGGCATGTCTTTTGGCAAACCCTTTGAAAAAATGGGGATGTGCTGGACGGATACCAACACCGAAATCTACTTTGATAATGTAAGGGTTCCCAAAGAAAACCGGGTCGCGGGACCGGGAGAAGACGTAAAAATCCTGCATGATATTGTGGGGTACGGCCGGTTGGGAACCTGTAATTTCGCGCTTGGCGCGGCCCAAGCCTGCTTTGAAATTGTACTCGATTGGACAAAAAAGAGAGAAATTTCCGGCAGACCCGTCAGAGCGCGCTCTCTGCACGCCGCCATCCTTGGAGAAATGGCGCAAAAGATTGAATCCGCCAGAGCCTATTCCATGCAGATCTCCGGAATGGTAAGGAGCGGACTTTACGGTTTGCCTGGCGAACCATTCCTGCTTTCCAAATGTTCGGCAGCCAAAGAGTATACCTGTGATATTACCATTTGGGTTGCCAACAAGGCTATGGAACTGATGGGCTCCTATGGTTATGCTTTTGATTACAATGTGGAAAAATATTTGAGGGACGTAAAAATTCTCCAGCTTTGGCTGGGAGGTCCACAGCGGTCTCTTTTGGATACCGCGCTTGGATACTATGATTTTGAATGGTAATCCCCGAAAATTTATAATCATACTCAATATAGGCATCACATGTTAGAAAGGATAAAACCATGAAAGCGTTTAAAGAATTAACCGAAATTTCCGGAAGCAGACAAAACAGTTATGTAAGTGCGTGGAAGGACCAAGGCAAGAAAGTTGTTGGGTACGTGTGCAGTTATATGCCCGAAGAGATCCTGCACGCGGCGGATATTCTACCTTACCGGATCAACGGAAAAGGGGTAAGCGATATGTCACAAGCGGACGCTTACCTTTCAAGGGTCAACTGCAGCTTTTCCCGCTGCTGCCTTGAACTGGGCTTTCGAGGTGAATATGACTTTTTGGATGGAGCGGTGTGGATAAACGGATGTGACCACATTCGCCGGTGTTATGACAACTGGAAGGCAAAACGCCCTTTTCCATTTATGCACATGCTGCCTGTTCCACACAAAATATTTCCCGAAGGTCGACAATGGTACAAAGAAGAAGTTATAAGCTTTAAAGAAGCGGTTGAGGCGTATTTTGGTGTTAAAATAACAGATGATAAAATTGCCGAAGCTTGTTCTGTTTATAATGAAACCAGAAAACTGCTTAGAAAACTTTACGATAAAAGAACCGAGGATGAGCCAGGATTCACCGGACCGGAGATTAACACGATACTCTCCGCTTCCGTTTCCATGCCAAAGCCTGAATTCAACCATTTGCTTGAGCAAGTGCTTCAGGAAACACAAACCGTTAAAGAAGGATCAAAAAAGAGCATTCGGCTGTTGGTAGCCGGTAGCATTATGGATGACCAGGGATTTATTGAAAATATTGAGGAGATGGGAGCTGTTGTTGTTGCTGATGCCTTTTGTCTGGGTGCTAAAAATTTCTGGGACCTTATGGATGAAAACGGTAATGTTTTTGAAAACCTCATCGACCGGTATTACACTCACTCGCCTTGTCCGAGGATGGCAGGAGAATACCCCACCCGGCTGAATTTTATAAAGGAACAGATCGAACGAGCGAATGTCGAAGGCGTTATTCTGGAACACATTAAATTTTGCGACCTGCACGGCACGGACAACGCTCTTTTAAAAAAGGATTTGGAAAAAGCGGGTATTGCCACTTTGGAACTGGAAAGGCAATATGGACCACTGGCTGATTCCGGCCGGATACGAACGCGGGTTCAAGCATTTTTGGAAAGGATTAAAGCATAGGAGGACAAAAATGAGCGAAGATAAAATTAACGCACTGGAAAGAATGATTGAGACTTTCCTGATGACCAGCAACCTGCCTGAAGATATGGATTTAGAAAGTCCTGATATGAAGGTTTTTCTTGAATCTATGCCTGAAGGAAAAAGGACAGCTTTTTTGACCATGGCAAAAGATCTTGATGTCAGGAAAATGTCAAATGCATTCAACACCGCAATGAGCAAATATTGGGATACAGTCCTTCAGGCTAAATCCAGGGGGAAAAAGGTTGTATTCATCCCCTTTAACTGTTCGCCTGAAATTTTTTATGCTTTGGATATTATCCCGGTGGGTGTCGAAGTTCTTACTACCTTTACGGCAATATTGGAAGAAGGTCTTGAAAAATATCTCGATCTGGCTGTCGAGCGGGGCCTTCCGGACACCATGTGCAGCTCCCAGAGGGGAACTGTCGGTTTACTTGAAGCCGGATTGCTGGACAAACCGGATCTTCTTGTCAACGGCTCCCTTGGCAGTTGCGATCCCAATTCAAAGATCTTCGAGTACATGTCAGAAAAATTTGATATCCCCGCTTTATACCTTGATATCCCGTTTTATCATGACCAACGATCCCTTGATTATTATACAAAAGGTTTCAGACAGGTTGTTGAGGTGCTTGAGGAATTGTCCGGGAATAAACTGGACGTAGACCGTCTCAAAGAGGTCTGTGAGCTTAGCAATCGCGCAACAGAACTTTTTCTTGAAATCAATGAAATCAAAAAAATGATTCCGAATCCAGTACCTAATTATTATAACCAGATACACTTAGGCACTAAACTTCTCATGGCCGGCACTCAAGACGCGGTGGATATTTTCCAGACTGCCCTGGACGTTTGCCAGGCCCGCTTGAAAAAAGGTTCCCATGTAATGCCCGAAGAAAAAATTCGGCTGATGATGATGTATACCGGTTTATATTTTGATGGAGGTGTTCATTTGTGGCTGGAGGAGGAGATGGGTGTTTCGTATCTCTTGGATCTGCTGGTATATTACGATTTTAACCCCATAATTGATACGAGCAATATTGAAACAATGATCAATGGCCTGGCAGATGGAATGTTTAATCTGCCCATGACACGCCAGCTCAAAGGGGGATGGGATATGCCCAATAACTGGCTCCAGGACTGTCTGTATTATGTGGATACATATAAAGCAGACTGCCTGGTATTCACCGGACATACTGCCTGCAAACAGGTCTGGGGTGTATACCGTCTGCAATTGAGCGAAAGTTGAGGGTGCTCCAGCTTCCCCGGCGACGGGATCTACGCTTCGCTCCGACAAAGCATCAAGGGTGAAGCCGTAATAATCTACTGCGAATCCTTGATAACGTAGAAGATGGGGTATCATCGGCTTTCCCTGAGGGTAAATAAAATGAAAATAAAGAATGCTATTTATACCTCATCTATAGACTATCGAAAATATACAAAAATTTGAATAAAACGAGCTATACCCTTAATCCCTATGTAATTAGTAAAAGTTTTTTATTTTATTTACGCTCATTTGAGATACAAATTCCAATAGTAGTATTTTATCTTTCAATATCTTATTTTTAAGGAATAATATATGATAGTAGCTGGATGTGATGTCGGTTCCTTAAGCGCTGAAGCCGTTATTATGGAAAACGGTACAATTATTGGTTCAGAAATAATCCGGGTTCGGCCCAAGGCTGAACAATCGGCCAAGGATGTAATGGACAAACTGCTGACTCGATTAAATTTTTCATATAATGATATCCGGTTTACCGTGGCTACAGGATATGGACGGGAAAATATATCCTTTGCTGACGACAATGTCAGTGAGATATCTTGCCACGGCAAGGGGGCTCATTTTCTGGTTCCGAGCATTAAAACAGTCGTTGATGTCGGAGGTCAGGACTGCAAGGCAATTCGAGTGAGTTCAAATGGTGCGCTGGAAGATTTTGTTATGAACGATAAATGTGCCGCCGGTACCGGGCGGTCGCTGGAACTAAACGCGGAATCACTAGGAGTGGATGTTTCCGAGCTGGGGCCGCTTTCCCTTGAAGCGACTGACACAATTACCATAACGAATCAGTGCAGCATATTTACTGAAATGGAAATCATGCATTTACTAATGGAAGATAAAAGTGTCGTCAATATCGCAGCGGGTATTAACGAAGCCATGGCTCGCAGGGTAAAGATGTTAGTCGGCAAGGTAGGTGTAAAAAAAGATATTGGCATAACAGGCGGTGTTTCAAAAAATATCGGAGTGGTGAAATACCTTGAAAACATGCTGGAAACTGATTTCGTTGAATTTCCTGAAGATCCTCAAATAATTGGAGCGCTTGGTGCGGCCCTGTTTGCAGAGGAAAAAACTAAACAAGCGACATAAATTATTAAGGAGAAACGGCAGATGTACGCGGGTTGCGATTTAGGTACGGTTACGGCCAAGGTTGTTATTATTGAGGGTAATGATATTGTGGCAGCGATGATTCTGCCTTATAAAAATCTTCCCAAGCAGGCAGCAGTCGAAGTGTTTGAAAAAGCACTTTCCAAAGCAGGGCTGACACCAGATAAAATTGATTACTGTGTGTCTACTGGTTTTGGGAAAAAAGCGGTCTCATATGCCGATGCGGTCAGCCCCGAAGTTATCTGCCTGAATCGCGCCTTTAGGCTGCTCAATACCGATGTAAGAACAATCATTGACGTCGGCGGTCAGAACATGCGGGCCCTGAATATAAGTGATATTGGCAAAGTTATCAATTCTACTGCAAATGAAAAATGCGCCTCAGGCACCGGGAAATTCATCGAAGTGATGGCCAGGGCGCTTGAGCTTTCCCTTGATCAGGTAAGCCGCCTACCCTTTGAAGCAACTGATCCGGTGGCCATAACAAGTCAATGCGGTGTGTTTGCCGAAAGTGAAGTGATTACCCATGTCAACGACGGAAAAGAAAAGGAAAATATAGTGGCCGGGATAGCTCTGTCGGTAGCAGGTAAAGTGTCGTCTCTGGTCCGAAGAATCAGCCTGGATGAAAAAGTGGCCATGGTGGGCGGCGTGTCTCTTAACACCGGGGTTGTAAAATCTGTTGAAAATGAACTGGGGATAAAGCTGGCCGAACTTGAGGGAGATCCTCTGATTTATGGTGCATTTGGAGCCGCTCTTATGGCCGAGGAAAAGCATAAGGCCGTGTAATTTAAATTATCACCCACGCATAAGCCACACTTAAGGATTCAAGATGTATCTGTTTGATGACATCATAAAAGAGTTAAGAGATTTAATAAGCCAAAAAGTTAAAAAAGGATTGGTCAGGCAACTGAAATACACACAAGATCTAACCTGGCCCGAAGCTGATAGCAGAAACATCATTCTTCAGTCCGATGTCGGCATGGAACTCGGCCATCCACAGGATGAGGCTGTATCATTCATCCAATGGACGCAAACAGATTCTCTGGTTAGAAACGATGTCATATCTCTTATCGGCCCTGACCTGGCTGAATCCGCTAAAAATCGTATTCCTTTTGGGAAGATAGTGTTTGTGGGAGTGGAAGGATTCGATGAAAACAACTGCTATGACCGTCACAGTGAAATGGAACTTACGCGCTTCAACCTGGCGCTCAATGGTTATATGATTCGGGCCGCCTCTCAATACATGAAGGAGTGGAGTCGTGTTAGCATAGAAGCCCTAAAAAAAGGGTTTTCGCTTTCAATGCTGGGTAGTAAACAAATTTCTGCGTTAAAAAAACTCGACTACGTAACTTCCGTTGAGGTTCTCTTCATCACGGCTTCAAGTAATGAAGTCAAAAAGTTCAGAGAATATGGTGACAGGGCAATGCAACGCATTAATGCCCTGAGGAAAATGACCCAGGAGATGGATCTTAATTGTTCCAGTTGCGACTATCAGGAGGTGTGCAATGAAGTCGACGACCTTCGGTCCATGAGGTCATCCTTACATAATAAAATAAAAAATTAGAACTTTTCAGCAGGGTCGACATATTCAACATTGAATCTGCAACAAAACCTGCAATGATAGAAATGATAAACTGGGGGATCACAAAAACCAAACCTGACCTTAAATCTGAACTTATCCTTTAGGAGGAAGAAACATGACTGAAACCTGTACTCTCTATGGTGCACCTATTTCACTATATACCGGAAAGGCTCGTGCCTATCTGATCAAGCAGGGAATTCCCTATCGGGAATTCACGCCCACTACAAAGCATTTTTTCAAAGAGGTATTACCCAAAGCGCACCGCTGGATTATACCGATCCTTGAGCTGACCAATCATGAAGTTATCCAAGACAGCACCATGATTATTGATCATTTCGAAAACCAGCCTGGGATATCTTCGGCGTTGCCGGATACACCAAAGCAGAAAATTATCGCTTTACTTTTTGATGTTATCGGCTCTGAGGGTTTGCTCCGCCCGGCAATGCATTATCGTTGGGACTTTAAGGAATATAACGATAAATTTTTAGAACAGTCTTTTAACACGGTCATTAGTCCGCCAACCGATGGTCCGACCGTAACTGCCAGAGATGCCATGAATAGCATGCGTGATGCGTCTGCGGCCTTTGGTGTCAAGCCGGAAACAGTTCCCGTTATTGAAGCCGCCTACGAAGAGCTGTTGGATCTTTTGGATAAACATTTTTTGCACAGCCCCTATCTTCTTGGCGGAAAACCATCGATCGGCGATTTCGGTTTGATTGCGCCGTTTTACGGCCATCTATCCCGGGATCCTTATCCATCCATGATGATGAAGAAACGGGCTCTTCGAGTCTTTCGCTGGACCGAACGAATGAATCGATCCGAAAGCGATATAGGCGAATTTGAGAATTATCCCGAAGCGTTTCTCGATAGCGATGAAATTCCGGATACATTGAAAGCGATTTTAAAACTCATCGGAGAGGATTTGATTCCAGAAACCAAGGCAGCGGCAGAGTGCATCAATCAATGGATTGAGGAGCATAATCCTGAATCCGGCGCGACAGTGGAAAGAGGCGTTGGATTTGGAGAGTTCAGCTTTAGAGGAGTTACGATTCAAGCCCTTGCACAACCTTATCGTTTTTTTCTGCTTACAAGAATTCAAAAAGCCTTCGCCGATCTGGATGAAACAGATCAGCAAGATTTGAAGGCACTTTTCGATGAATTGGGTTTAACACTATTGTTATCCATCAAGATAAAGCGTGAAGTTATACGACACGATAACCTGGAGGTTTGGGAGTAGCCGGTGAGCGCTCTGTCTGGAGTAGGCGACAGAGTGGCAGATGTTATCATTCCGCTTTTTGGGTTCGATATCAGCTCTATCCTATAAATTTCAAAACCCCCAAAAAGTTGTCATTGCCTTAACATATATGCTATAAAAGTTGATAAGTTTTAGATGCACATTAAGGCAAGAAATCTGCTATTTCAAACACCCGTTATTTATTTGATAGAGTTGGTTATTTCTATTTGAGGCATTGTTATTTTTATTATTTCATAGAACGAGATCTCAGGCATATGGAGGACACCAATGGATATTAAGGAAGAAAGCCTTCTAGGAAAGCTTAGAATAGTAATTATCATTTTCATAGTCTTTTGGATGATTGCAATTCTATTCTGGAAACTTAAGGGGAATATATTTTTTCTATTCAATTTTGGTTATATCGGGACTGCTATAGCAGTTGGGGCAGGTACCTATGAACTTCTTCCAAGAAAAAAGAAGCCTGCCGGAAGGCGGCTTGCTCAGCTACTCGTGGGGGCATACCTGCTAGGTTTCCTTGGCCTTATCAAGTACGAGAATATGCAAATTGAAGGCTTTTTCTTTTATCTATTAGGAGGAATCTTTGCAGGGTCTGTCATTCACTATCTTGTTGCAAAAGTTTTTCTCCCAATACTTTTTGGAAGGGGCTGGTGCGGATGGGCGTGCTGGACTGCTATGGTCCTGGATTACCTTCCTTATAAAAGAAACAAATCAGGAAGGGTTTCTTCCAACTGGGAAAAATTACGGTATATTCATTTTGGGCTCACCATTTCTCTGATCTTTGTCTTGTGGTTCTATTACGGTTACAGGCCCGAACATGCGAGCAAAACCGAGCTATTTTGGCTTATCACAGGAAATATATTGTATTTCGCCTCAGGAATAATTCTTGCTTTTGCTTTAAAGGACAACAGAGCATTCTGTAAATATCTATGCCCTATAACAACCATAATAAAAATCGGTTCGAGGTTTGCTCTATTCAAAATGGAAGGGGATAAAGATAAGTGCAAAGATTGCAAGGCCTGTACCCGGGCGTGTCCAATGGACATTAATATTCCTGAATACATAAAAAACAACACAAGGGTTCTTTCTACCGAATGTATTTTTTGCCAGACTTGCAGCACCGTATGCCCGGAAAACAATCTCAGTGCGACAGCCAAATGGGATCTAGGGGGTAAAGAAATTTTGAGAAGAAAAGGATAGAAGAATACGCTATATTTTTCACTACCTACTTCTAATTATTAGTTTTTTTAATACACGATATCATTCCAAAACTTTCATAAAGTTTTCATTGCCTTACCATATATGCTATAAATCATGATGAATTTAAGGTGCGCATTAAGGCAAGTAATCGAAACCCTGCTTACATGGCTCCGCTGTCGCCTGCGGTAATATCTTTGAGATAACCTTCTTTTTTTAGTTCAGGTTTTTGATAATCCTCTTTTTTCTCTAAATTTCTTTACCCCCTAGATCCC
>JAFDFT010000317.1 GCA_019309685.1 Deltaproteobacteria bacterium | reverse complement strand
GCCCGCTCTCGTGTCTCCTGAGGCCATGGCAGGTACAACCGCGCCGGTTACTCTTGCGGGGTTGCTGGTGCAGCATAACGCGGAAATTCTTGCTCATATTGTCATGGCGCAAGTCGTAAATCCTGGTACGCCGGTTATGTACGGTTCGGTTTCTACCATCGCTGAAATGCGAAGGGGAACTGTTGCCCTGGGTTCTGTGGAAACCAGCATGATTACGACTGCCTCCGCGCAGCTCGCGCACTTTTACGACATCCCCTGCCGTGCAGTGGCAGGCGCAACCGAAGCAAAGACTATGGATATCCAGTGCGGACTGGAAAGAGAGCAGTCAATGATACTGGGGGCCCTGGGCGGTGCGAATTACATCACCTGTGTAGGTACCCTCGAATCGACCACAGCAGGCACCCACGAGCTTGCCGTGATCGACAATGAAATTATTGGGATGGTTGAGCGTATTATCAGAGGGATTGAAGTTGACGATAACTCCATTGCCCTGGATGTGATTAAAAGGGTGGGGCCTGGCGGTAACTACCTGATGGAAGAGCACACACAGATGAATTTTAGAAACGAACATTTCATCCCAAAACTTGCGGACAGAAATACCAAGGAAATTTGGGAGCAGGAAGGCAAAAAAGAAATGCTGGATTATGCCAGAGAAGAAGCCAGGCGTATCCTTTCTCAACATGAACCGAAAGACCTGGATCCTAAGCTTTCCACGGAAATTGATGAATTCGTTGACAGGGTCTCTGAACGAAGCATTGAAGATTTCGAAGCTGCCGAGTGGGAATCTTGATGATTTATTTAATGTACAATAAAAAGCAATATTCCAGCTTCTATTAATATGGAGGACATATGTCACAACAAGCTATTGATTCATTAAAAGACGCGGTTGTAAACATGAAGTTTAATGATTCACCCGAACTTGCCGAAAAATGCAAATCATCCGGTTTGTCCGCGGTGGATATATTAAACAAAGCCCTCCTGCCTGCTTTAGATGTCGTAGGTAAACTCTTTAAGGATGGCGATTATTTTTTGCCGGATGTGCTTATGTCTGTCAAAGCGTATGAAGGCGCGTATAAATTAATAGATGACGAACTCAAGGCCGGTTCGTATAAAGCCAGGGGAAAGATTTTGATGGGAACCGTGGAAGGAGATATTCACGAAATTGGAAAAAATATACTTCTCGCCCTTTGTCAGGGCAATGGCTTTGAAGTGGAAGATCTCGGAATAAACGTATCTCCTGCAACATTTCTGGAAAAAGCAAAAGAGATTGAACCTGACATTATCGGGATGTCCGCGCTGTTAACAACCACCATGCCGGTAATGCAGAAGGTGATTGAATTGTTTGCTGAAAACGGACTCCGGGATGAATACAAGTTTATTGTGGGCGGCTCCCCTGTAAATCAGAAATTTGCCGATCAAATCGGGGCAGACGGTTACGGGGAGGATGCTCAGTCGGGTATTGAGTTGATTAAAAGGATCACAGAATAAGGCTAATTTTTTAGATAAAACCGCTTACATAGTATAAAGACGGGGATAATGAACATGAATTCATCAGCAATTACCCAACGATCAAAAAACGGCGCTTTATCTATTGGTAAGATAATTCTTTATAATCTCGCGGGTTTTTCCTTCAACCTGTATGACACTATTTTATACGCCTGGTTGCCTTATTTTTACGCGCCGCCTGAAGGTTCGGGACTAACCCCTTATATTTCGCTTACGGTTTTTGCTGCAATACTGGCCGGCGGGAGAATTCTGGATGCTGTATCTGATCCGCTTATCGGCTATTTAAGTGATAACACCCGAAGAAAACCGTACATTTTCATATCAATGCCGATTCTCTTTATTACATTTATTCTGGTCTGGAATCCTCCGGTAAAGGGCATCAGCTCCATCAACATAATCTTTCTCGCGACAGTGCTTTTTTTTTACTACTGGGCATATACCGGCGTACTGATCCCGTGGTTTGCCGTACTCCCTGAAATGAGCTCTGAAAATGATGAGCGGGTGAAAATTGCCACCATCGGTGTGGCTATTGGTGTATTTGGCGCTCTTATCGGCGGTGGCCTATCAGGTGTCCTTTTTGAAAGCATGGGACCGTTCATGATGGCTCTTATTCTCGGTACAGTCGCTTTTGTTGCAGGCGAACTAACGCTTTTTGGTATTGATAAAAAAGGCGGTGCTGTTCCGGAACTTAAACCGGATGGTTTTTTTAAAGCCCTAAAACAGGTATTTTTCGACCGTCAGGTAATTTCATTCTCTGTGATGATTATGTTTGTGCAGCTCACGTATCAATTGATGCTCATGAACGTCCCTTATCTTACAAAGCTGATCCTGGGAGGCCGGGAAGCGGATGCTTCCATCCTCATGGGTGAAGTTATTTTGCTCATGGCATTTTCAGCACCCCTGTGGTTTTGGCTATTAAAGAAATATTCAAAAAAAACTGTATTCAGATGGATTATCGCTTCCATGGCGACTGGTTTTACAGCGAGCTTTTTTATCGGGAGTATCGACTTCATCCCTCCTATGGTTCAGGCTATGCTGATATTTCCCATTGCGGCAATCCCTGTTGGCGGGATGTTTGCGGCGTCCCTTGGTATTATCGCTGATTTAACAGATTATGACGAACTGAAATTCGGAAAACGAAGAGAAGCCATTTACTACGGTATCTATGGTATTGTAAGGAAAACGGGCTGGGCGCTTTGCTCCATAATTCTTGCCGGAGTTTTCCAGGTATTCGGTTACAGCCTGGAAAATCCATTGGGTGTACGGGTATTGTGGCTGGTCTGTGCGTTTTCCTGTCTGATCGGTCTGGTTGCATTTATTCCATACAAGCTGGGTGACAGTCAGGAGGAAACAAAAAAGATTATGAATCTTTAAACTCAACAAGGCTATATAATGATTGGACGAAAAGATTACAAATCACACTTTTACTGTCATTGCGAGGGAGGTACGACCGAAGCAATCTCTTGCGAACAAATGGATTGCTTCGTCGTTCGTTTCTCACTCCTCGCAATGACAACTCGAAAAATGGACTTTTCGTTCAGGTACTATATAGAAAAACCAAACCAGAAAAAGGAGTTCATATGCATCCTTTGATTGAAAAGCTTTTAAAAAACGGCGTTGCGGTAACAGACGGTTCCTGGGGGACTCAGATGCAGTCACGGGGGTTGAAACTGGGCGAATCACCGGATTCCTGGAACATTAATCACCCTGACCTGGTAGCGGAAGTGGCACAGCAGTATTTAAACGCAGGCAGTCAAGTGATTTTGACCAATACGTTTAGTGCTAACAGGTTTGTGCTAGAAAAATTTGGCATTGCGGATCAGGTTGAAGAAATAAACCGTAAAGGGGTCGAGGTTTCTAAAAAGGCGGCACAAGACCGCGCTGCAGTTTTTGCATCCATCGGACCGAGCGGCAAACTGCTTGTTACCAACGATGTGACCGAAGACGCGCTATTTCAAGCCTATGAAGTCCAGGCGAAGGCACAGGCAGCAGCCGGAGCTGATGGAATTATCATTGAAACCATGATGGACCTTAATGAAGCCAAAGTTGCAGTAAGTGCGGCCAAGCAGACCGGCCTTCCGGTGATTGCATGTATGGTGTTTGACTCCGGCAGAGATAAGGACCGTACTACCATGGGGAATACAACGGAAGAAGCAGTGGAAGCATTTACTGAATTGGGCGCTGATGTGGTTGGCGCAAACTGCGGACAGGGGATAGAAGGGTTTATCCCTATCTGTAAGCGTCTGCGAAACGCTACGGTTCTTCCCATCTGGATGAAGCCCAATGCGGGCTTCCCTGAATTTGAAGACGGAGCCGTTGTCTACAAAACCACTGCAAAAGAATTTGCTGGATACGTGCCTGAGCTTATTTCTGCGGGGGCGAACTTCATCGGCGGCTGCTGCGGAACGGATGAAAACTTTATTATTGAAATCAAAAAGGCTGTTGAAAAAATAAAAAAGTAGGTCGTGAGTATAGTCTATTAAAAAGTCAGTCAAGCAAACACGTGTTACCTTTGGATTATTCCGTGTAAGATTTTTTAAATCAAAAGGAATTTCCAGCGAAATATAGGTCCCGCCAAATAGAATAGCTGTGACAATTAGCTGATTTGATAATTTAAGGCGTTCATCAAAAGGAACAAAGACGTATGGAAAATAATGGTTCGAATGATTCTACTTATATCACAAGCTGCAGCTATGATTGCGGCGCACGTTGTCTGCTGAAGGTACATGTAAAAAACAACCGGATTGATAAAATCGGGACAGAAAACTTCGGGGAACTGAAAATTAAGGCATGCCCCAGAGGCCTGGCACAAGGGGCGGTGGTTTCGGACCCCGGCCGATTGAGGCAGCCGTTAAAAAGAACAGGACAGCGGGGAAGCGGAGCCTTTGCGCCTGTTTCCTGGGACGA
The DNA here is from genome assembly GCA_019309685.1 of Deltaproteobacteria bacterium. Lineage (GTDB taxonomy): Bacteria > Desulfobacterota > Desulfobacteria > Desulfobacterales > JAABPS01 > JAABPS01. The sequence continues at coordinate 1,458 of JAFDFT010000317.1, read as the reverse complement.
GGCACTGGATACCATTGCCTCGGAGCTGATACGGATCAGGGATCGTTTCGGGTCTGATTGCATCTACTTTAATCCCGGCAGCGGTTCATTCACTGCATTGCATAATTCTTTCAATGTACCCCGGCGTTTCTTTGCGTTATTTGGCAAATGCACTACCACGTGGGGCAATGCTTCTTTTGAAGGAGCGTTAAAGTCGTCCAAGGCGACATACGGCAGTTATGTATCCGGCAACAGCCGGGATAATTTTTTATATTCAAAACTGATTGTACTTTGGGGATGGAACCCGGTGGTGACAAGGATCGGCCCGGACACGGCCTACTATCTTAGCGAAGCAAAGCGAAATGGTATAAAAATTATCAGTGTGGATCCGCGTCAAAATCATACGGCCAAAGCTTTGGAAGCCCAATGGATTCCTATTCGACCGGGTACGGATACGGCCATGATGTCAGCCATGGCATATGTGATGATAACCGAAGAATTGTATGACCGAAATTTTGTTGATCGATACACCTCGGGGTTTGATCAGTTTTCCAATTATGTGCTTGGTAAGGAGGACGGGATATCCAAAACTCCTGGGTGGGCACAGGAAATATGCGGTACACCCGCAGATGCCATTATCGATCTGGCCCGGGAATATGCCAGGATGAAACCGGCTGCATTGATGCCGGGTTGGGCGCCGGGACGATCCGCTTTTGGAGAACAGTTTCATCGAGGTGCTGCTGTGCTGGCGGCCATGACAGGGAATTTGGGTGTTAAAGGGGGTTATGCAGCGGGTGGAGGCGACATTGTTCCCAATGGTTTGATCCTTTCCGGCCTTCCTGTACCCAAGACAAAACATCACCGGGTGCATGTAACGAAAATTTATGATGCCATACTCAAGGGGAAATCAGGTGGTTATCCGTCTGATTGTAAACTGCTTTACATAACCGGCAGCAACATGCTGAATCAGTATCCGAATCTCAATAAAGGCTTGGGTGCATTTACCGTTCCCGATTTTATCGTAGTGCATGATTTGTTTATGACTCCCACTGCCCGCTATGCTGATGTGGTCCTGCCAGTCACTCATTTTTTTGAACAAGAAGACGTCATTCAACCGTATATCGGAGGATCATACCGTATTCATATGGATAAGGTTCTTGTTGCTCCTGATGGTCCGCGGTCCGATCTGGCGATTTTTACTGATCTGGCCAGACGACTTGGAATGGATGACTATAATGACAAATCGGAAGATGAATGGCTGAAATTTATCTGCGAATCCATGCCGGATATGCCGGACCTGGAAAGCTTTCGAAAGGAAAAGATACAAAAGATTGAGGCACAACATCCCTGGGTGGCCTTTAAAGAACAGATAGATGATCCGGAAAAACACCCGTTCCCAACGCCCTCAGGCAAAATTGAGATCTTCAGTCGGATGTTCGAGGACATGAAAGATGAAAAAATTCCGCCCATTCCCAAATA
>JAFDFT010000316.1 GCA_019309685.1 Deltaproteobacteria bacterium | reverse complement strand
ATAACGTCCTCGATACAGGTAAAGGTCTCCGGATCCGGTGTTGGCGCGCCGTGCTGTTCGCCTGTATCAGGATGTATTCCCTGCCGCAGTGCCCACCAGAGGCATTTGGGCAGGACAAAATACCCGGATGCCCGCCTTGCGTTGGTATTTTTACCGGGGATATCAAGATACACGCAACCGGGCACATGATAGTTCCTGGCGTCCTTCAAAGGAGTACCCCACTTATTGATGAGAGGAACCATTACCTCATCATTAAACAGTGAGGGATATCCGATGCCGGTTCGTATGACATCCGTGGCAGCTGAAAGCAGTTCTTCAGGAGTATTTTTATGCACTCTTAAAGCAATGGTCGGCTGAAGCTGCCGTAACCCCTTGCCTGCTTCTAAGGTTATATACGTCATATCATTGGTCACATCATTTCCATTTTTGTCAATACCGCCTATGGTAACTCCTTCAAGCTGTTGAACGCCTCCATATATACCCGTTATCATCGGTGAAAACCACTCACCCGATTCCTCAAAATGAACAAACAGGTACTGCATCAGCTCAACAGCATCCTGTCTGGTAATCCTTCCGTCAGAAATGTCCTTCTGATAAAATGGATTGAAGAGAACGTCGAACCGCCCGCCGCCGCCGAGGTTGCAAAATTCTATCTGCCCTTTAATCAGAGTGATAAACCAGAAGAATTGGAGGGCTTCATGCAGGGTTTCCGGCGGATGTTCAGGTACCCGGCCACAAATCCTGGCGACATCTTCAAGCTGTTCTTTTCTTTTCGGATCACTTTCCTTCGCGGCTTCTTCACTCGCCTTCTTCGAATATCGTTTGGCAAAATCGATTGTCGCGTCCAGAGTAATCAAAACCGCCTGCAGAAAATCGTGCTGGTCAAGGTAATTATCAGGGACGGTTTCGATTACTTCCTGAAGCTTTTCTTCAGCTTCTTTCTTGAGGCCCTTTAAGCCTATTTTAAACAATCGTTCAAAATCCGGCATGGCTCCCGAATCAAACAGAGACCAGAGAAACGTTCCTTCATACTTGAAATATTTTTCCAGGTCCCCTTTGAAGCAATTCTTATGCAAATCACTTAACGTTTTACCTTTCCAGTATTCAATAATCTCCTCCATCTCCGCACGCCCCTCATCATCCAACATCTCACGGGCATCATCTGAGTTCATGGCTCTCCAGGCGGATTTCCAGTTTACCTCTACCGGATAGAAAAGATCGTCCGGAGTTTCCCCTGAATGACCAACAATGCGTTCGTAGGGCATAATATAAACAGGCAGATTTTTAAGAATATGCGCCAGCGACTTCGCACGCCGCAGGACCATCGGTTCGCCTTCCGTAGCCTTGTAGGACTCGGTCAGAAGCCGATTCCTTACAACATTGAGCCGGATGCTTGATCGGTACATCCCGCGTACGTTCTCATCATCTTCATATCCCTTCCGTACATTTCTTGCCACTTTGATCGAAACATTTTGTCGAAGCATTCGAAGATCTTCACTAAGATCCGGCCATGGTATTTCATGGCTGCTTTCATTTAATGCTGTGCTCATTTTATACCTCCTCTTAGAAATATGTTAAAGTTGTTGTTCAGTTCTTGCAATAATATGATCCTGCAAACCTTTGCTGAGATCAACAAAATAGGTGCTGTATCCGGCAACCCTTACGATCAGGTTTGTGTGTTTTTCCGGATTTTCCTGGGCATCTTTTAACGTTGCCTGGTCCACAACGTTGAACTGGATGTGAGGAACTCCCATATCGCACCATGACCTGAGATAACTGATGAACGTCTCCATGTTTTTCCCTTCCAGAAATTCCGGCAGAAACTTCTGATTCAGGAGATGATTATAAGACTGCATCGTATCGATCTTCGAGCAGGATTTTAAAACCGCTGTAGGGCCGTTCGTATCGCGCCCGATCATCGGTGAAAGGGTCGCGTCAGAAAACGGCTCCCCGTCTTTACGTCCATCGGGTGTGGCCGGTGTATTTAAAGCCAGACCGTACGTTGCGGAGACGCCGCTTCCGTCTCCTCGCCATTTGGCGCCAAACTCATCTGTAAATTCATTAAAAACAGCTTCCGAACGATGGTGAACTTCCCGTGCAAGGAGGTCGGCATAATCATCATCATTGCCGAACTTGGGAACCTGGTTTATGACTTTTTGGCGAAAAGCTTCATGCCCTTCCCAGTTTTTGTCCAGAATTTCGATAAACTCCTTCATTGTCATTTCCTTGTCGTCAAACACAATTTTTTTGATAGCTGCCAATGAATCCGCCACATTAGTCGGCCCGATAATGATGTTCATAGCATTCAACGAACTGGTCGTACCCCATTCTTTCTGATCCTGCCCCCGTTCTATGCAGCCATCGATGAACGCGGAATTAAACGGCCGCTGCGCATATTTCCGGTAAAGTCCTCGGCATGTATTTTCCAACTTGACGTTTTTGTCGAAAAAGAACCTAACTTGTGTTAGATAGGCCTCCAGGACGTCCTCAATGCTGGTAAAGGTTTCCGGGTCCGGAGTGGATGCTCCATACTGTTCGCCTGTGGCCGGGTCAATACCCTGCCGCAAAGCCCACCAAAAGCACTTCGGGAGGACAAAATAACCGCTGGCCCTGCGGATGGCGTTGTTTTTCCCCTCTATATCAAGGTATACACAACCCGTGGTGCAGTAATTCATAGCGTCCTCTTTGGATTCACCCCACTTTTCTATGAGAGGAATCAGCACTTCATCATTGAAGAGCGAAGGATAACCGCAACCCGTCCTGATTACATCTGTTGCAGCTTCAAGCAGTCTTGTCGGTGTGTTTTTATGAACTCTCAAACCGATAGTAGGTTGAAGGATATGAAGCGCTTTGGAGGCTTCCAGCACGATATAGGTCATATCATTGGTGACGTCATTGCCGTCTTTGTCCTGTCCTCCCAGGGTAATTCCCTCCAGTTGCTGCACACCGCCGTAGATGCCGGTTATCAAGGGAGAAAACCACATGCCTGATTCTTCAAATTTGATCAGCAGGTGCTGCATTAATTCAACGGCTTCCTCCATTGTAATTTTACCTGTAGACAGATCCTTCTGATAATACGAATCAAAAAGAAGATCAAAACGGCCCCCACAGGTCAGGTTGGCAAACTCCAGTTGTCCTCTGATAAGATTTACAAACCAGAAGGACTGCAGCGCTTCGTAAAACGAACCGGCAGGCTCAGCCGGCACTTGCTTGCAAACGGCGGCGATCCGTACCAGCCGTTGTTTTTCCCTGGGTTCCGTAGCTGCCGCTGCCATTTCCCCGGCTTTTTCAGCATATCGTTTCCCAAAATCCATAGCCGCATCCAAGGTAATAATGACCCCTTCAAGAAAATCATGCTGGTCCAGATAGTTTTCCGGCACCTGTTCAATAACTTTTTGCAGTTTTTCCTCGGCTTCTTTTTTTATACCTTTTAGCCCTTTTGACAGGATTTTAGTAAAATTTGGGGTCGAACCCTCATCCCAGTGAGACCAAAGAAACGTTCCCTCATACCTGAAGTATTTTTCCAAGTCTCCTTTAAAGGACGCCTTTCTCAAATCGCTTAAGGTTTTCCCTTTCCAGTACTCGATTATCTTTTCCATTTCATCGCGCCCATCATCATCCAGAATCTCGCGAGCATCATCACTGTTCATGGCCCGCCAGGGAGATTTCCAGTTTACCTCAATCGGGTAGTACAACTCGTCTGGCGTCGGTCCTGAATGCCCGACAATCCGGGCATGGGGTACGATATAAACGGACATGTTTCGCAAAATATGAGCCAATGCTTTGGCGCGTCTCAGGACCATGGGTTGACCCTCGGTGGCCTTGAACGACTCGGTCAGCAGGCGGTTTCGTTCCACATTCAGCCTGATATTAGACCTGTACATTCCTCGTGAATTGTTGTCTTTCTCATATCCATGTCTCACGTTTCGGGCTATTTTTACAGATACACTCTCCTTTAACATCTGCAATTCTTCACTCAAGTCCGGCGGCGATAATTTTATTTCGGCTCCCCTCGATTCTTTATTCATAATAACCTCCTGAATATTTTATTCTGTTGCTGATAAAAT
>JAFDFT010000315.1 GCA_019309685.1 Deltaproteobacteria bacterium | reverse complement strand
TGACCATTTACCACGTAATGGTCTCCCTCTTTTATCGCCAATGTTGAGATATTTGCGACATCCGAACCGGCATCCGGCTCGCTGAAGCCCTGGCACCAATTATATGTTCCGTCAAGGGTTTTGGGCAGAAGTTCTTTTTTCTGCTCTTCAGAACCGCACTCATATATGACCGGTACCGCCATGGCATGCGTTATGGTGCCTGCTGCCTTTAATGAGTAGCAGGTATTTGAAATGGTTTGTAAAATGATCAGTTCTTCATTAACTGTCTTTCCACCGCCGCCGTATTCTTTGGGATAGTGCATGGCCGCGTATCCAGCATCGAAGAGTTTTTTCTGAAAATCCTGGTATGCCGTCTTCATCTCTTCAACGGTTTCAAACTTCGGCTGGTTAGCGGGGTCCCAATCGGCAGGGAGTGTTTTCTTCAGCCATTCGGTAAATTCCTTTCGGAGTTCTTCCTGTTCCGGGGTAAAGGTAAAGTCCATTTTTTTCTCCTTAAAATTTAAATATAAAGTTTACAGCTAATGGAATATTTTTTATTCGCTGATTGGTTTTTTATAAAATCACACTTTATCAGCGGCCTTTCCATTTCGGAGGGCGCTTTTCAGCAAAAGCCCTGGGGCCTTCAACGTAATCTTCAGATTCGTACATTGCCTTCATCAAGGGGAAATCTCCCTTGATATTATCCAGCGGCTGGCTTAATGCTTTTATTGCTGCTTCTTTGCTTGCGCGGACGCAGATCGGGGCTCCTTTCATGATGTCAGCAGCCCAGTTTTCGGCTGTGGCCATCACGTCTGCCAAAGGTACAACTTCATTTACAATTCCATATTGAGAGGCTTGCTTCGCCGTAATGCGTTTGGACGCAAGGATGATGCCCATTGCAATGTGGTAAGGGATTTGTCGGGGAAGGCGAAATACGCCACCCGCAGCCGCCATCAAGCCGACCCTTGGTTCAGGCAATCCAAATTCAGCGGTGTCAGCGGCAATTATAATATCGCAGGCAAGGGCGATTTCGAAACCGCCGCCAAGCGCAAATCCGTTTACAGCTGCAATGATGGGCTTGAAACAGTCATGCCGGGCGGTAATTCCGCCGAAGCCGCCTTTCACGTCCTTCATTTTTTCAGCCACGCCGCCCCCTCCATGCTGTGCCTGATACTTCAGATCATTGCCGGCGGAGAAAGCACGGTCCCCGGAACCCGTTATAATGCAAATCCAGGCATCCGGGTCATCATCAAATTCGTTGAAGGCCTTTGACAATTCAACGCTGGTGGGCGGGCTTATGGCATTTAAGACGTCCGGACGATTGATCGTTACAATTGTCAAATGCCCCTTTTTTTTCACCTTGATCAGTTCATAACTCATATTTGGCTTCCCCAATATCTAATTGGATATATAATCGAAAATATAATTGTCAAACTAAAGATAGTTGATTTATTTTCACTATAAATTACCTGGTAAGTACTGCATACTTTTATCTTAGTCAAGATATTTGCAAATGGATATGTTTGTCGGGAGGTGTCGTATAACAGATTGATTTTAATATTATTTTCGATTTATTTATTATGGTCGCATTCCTCGTGCTTTCGGTCCTAATTCACTCGGAAGCAACCGATAGGCATTGTTAGTCCATTCCACGAGAAGGGGCCGGGTGTCACGTGGGTCTATGATTTCTTCAATTCCAAAGACTTCAGCAGAACGGAAAGGTGAGGTGACCTTGGAAAGTTTTTGTTCGATTTCGGCCCGCAGCGCGTCAGGATCGTCGGCTGCCTCAATTTGTCTTTTGTATGCAGCCTGGACACCACCTTCAATCGGCAAAGATCCCCACTCGCCGGAGGGCCACGCGTATCTGAGATTAAGTTTCGAATGATTACCGTGGCTGGCTCCGGCCACTCCATAGACGCGTCTTAATATAATGGAGCACCAGGGCACAGTTGCCTGGTAGATAGCAAACATCATCCGGGCGCCGTGACGGATGGTTCCCTGCTTTTCACTATCTACACCTATTAAAAATCCGGGATTGTCAACAAAATTAATAACCGGAACATGAAAGGTATCGCACATATCAACCAAACGGACCATCTTCTGAGCCGCTCCCGCGTCAATGGTCCCCGCAAGATGGTTAGGGTCATTTGCCATAATGCCTACGGGCTTTCCGGATAATCTTGCCAATCCGGTCAGTACAGAGCGGCCCTGCTTCTGGCCGATTTCGAAGAAGCTTTTTTTATCCAGTACAAGTTCCAGAATACGCCGAACTGAAAAGCTGCGACGTTTGTTTTTGGGTATAATATGCAGGAGTTCCTCTTCTCTTCGGTCCGTTGGATCGTCTGATTCATAAACTGGAGGTATTTCATAAACCGAGCTGGGCAGATAGGATAGAAATTTTTTAATGTGCTCAAATGCTTCTTCTTCAGATTCGACTTCATTGTCAATCACGCCTGATCCACGGGTGTGGATTTCATATCCACCGAGTTCTTCCTTGGTAATTTTTTTCCCTGTAGCGGGTTCAACTACTGGTGGGCCTGCCACGAAAACTTGACCTATTTTTTTTGGCATAACTGTAAAATGGCTGAATACCGCACGGGCCGCGCCTAATCCTGCGACAGGGCCGAGAGCCGCGCATGCTACAGGAACGGTAGATAAAAGCTCTACCATAACATCGAGTGCGGGATTGGCCGGTACATAGGTGTAGGACATTGTTTCAAGAAACTTGACGCTTCCCCCGCCGCCTGTCCCTTCGATCAGACGAACCATGGGCAGCCGCAGGTCCAGGGCCATGCGTTCTGCGTAAGCGGCCTTGCGGCCGATGGCAGCGTCCGCGGCACCGCCTCGAATGGTAAAGTCATCACACCCCAGGATTACCTTTCGTTTATCGACGGTGCCTGAGCCGATAACACAATTGGAAGGGAGAAGCTTCACCAGGCGGTCTCCTTCATGGGTCGGGACGCCAGCGATGGCCCCAACTTCGTGAAAACTGTCTTTGTCAAGGAACTTGGTCAGTCTTTCACGGACCGTCAATCTGCCGGCTGAGTGCTGCCGCTCAATATTTTCCGGCCCGCCCATTTCAGTAGCCAGTTTTTCACGAAGCCTGAGTTCTTCAATTTCCGATTTCCAGCCGTTATCCGATGTATCTTTCGATTTGTTCATTTTAAACCCCTATTTTCTAAAGTGGTAACCCGATAAAATAATTGTTAAATTTATGATTATACTTTTTAAGGCTCAGGAGAGATAATTTGTCATATAATAATTAATATTTCAATAGCGTATGGCTTTTATACAGAATAAGGCGTATGGAGATGCAGATCTGTTTACCCTATTATACCTAATTATGATAAAGCGAAAAATTCTTTTTTGAAATTTTAGAAAGGATATTTGATGATATGCGCATCTACTTAGCTACAATGGATGATAGACAGGTATAATCGATCTGATCAGGAGGTCGTTCAGAGATGTGGCTGTGAGGTTTGGGCTTACTAAAGAAAACTGTGCCACCCATCCCTCTTTTTATACAATTGACCGGATGACATCTGATTTTGAGAAAAATATTCAATACTTTATACTTGAAAATGAGGGTGTGCATGGGGGATGTGTGGCCGTTGAACGGGCTACACCTGATACCTGTTATTTAGAACGCCTGTGTGTTTTGCCGGAAAAAAGGCGAAACAGGTACGGTACTGCCCTGGTTGAGCGCGTTTTTGCAGAGGCGAGGTCTTTAGGTGCAAAATCGATCAGCACCGGCATAATTGCCGGCCACACAGAATTGAAGTCCTGGTATAGCGATATCGGTTTTACAGAAAAAGATACCCGGGAGTTTGAACATTTGCCGTTTCATGTTACGTTTATGGTGTATACGTTTTCGAATTATAACTGATCATTAATTGGTGAACAATGATTAGAGGTTTTAGAGCCTAACAGCGGGTTTTAAGTTTTAGGTGTTAGGTATCAAGGTAAGGTGTCATTGCGTAGTGATAAATTATCAGTAAAATGTGAGCGGGAATCCTTGAGTCCTACATTCTGAGTAAACCGGAGAAGAACTTGATTTTGAATTTAGGAGTAATAAAAACAAAAGCCCTGGG
>JAFDFT010000314.1 GCA_019309685.1 Deltaproteobacteria bacterium | reverse complement strand
GCACACGCTGAAATGTTAGCACTGCGCGATGCCAGCGAAAAGATTAATAATTACAGGCTTATTGACACAATACTCTATGTAACACTTGAACCGTGTATAATGTGTATTGGCGCACTTATTCATGCTAGAATATTGACTCTTGTTTTCGGAGCCAAAGATCCAAAATGGGGTGCAGCTGGATCTTTATATAACCTGGCTAAAGACAAGAGGCTCAACCATAAGATTGAACTTATAAGTGGAGTCTATGAGTCAGAGTGTGCGTCTTTGCTCCAGGAATTTTTTAAACAAAAACGCTGATAGCTTTTCCTTTTAAAAATTGATCTCCCTGCAGACCTCTGCGGGGAGTTATTGTGTGAAACAAAATATAAAGGTAAATCCTATGTCAAACATAGTCATTATTGGAACTCAATGGGGAGATGAAGGCAAGGGAAAGATTGTGGATCATCTTGCTGAATTTGCTGATATCGTTGTCCGTTTTCAGGGCGGAAACAACGCGGGTCACACCATGGTCATCAAAGGCAAACAGTTCATCAGCCATCTGGTACCGTCCGGAATCCTGCAAGGGAAAAAATGTTACCTTGGAAACGGCATGGTAATAGACCCCGATGTTTTGATTGAGGAAATGGATGAGTTAACTAAAAACGGCATTGACGTCAGTCCTGAAAAACTTAAAATCAGTGAAAAAGCTCATATCATCATGCCCTATCACAAAATGCTTGATAAGGCGCGTGAGGAAATGAAGGGTGATAAAAAAATCGGTACCACAGGCCGAGGCATTGGCCCCTGCTATGAAGACAAGGCAACGCGTAGAGGGATACGATTTGTAGATCTTATTGATCCGAACGTATTCAAAGAAAAGGTCAACGCCATTATCGAAGAAAAGAATTTTTATCTGAAGGATTTTCTGAAGTCAGAAACAATTAATCCCATGCACATCATCGATGAATACAGCAATTACGCTAAACGGCTTGCGCCGCATGCTGTGAACATATCCGTTGCCATGAGCCAGGGTATCAAAAAAAATAATAAAATTCTTTTTGAAGGCGCCCAGGGAACGCACCTTGATATTGATCATGGGACGTACCCTTATGTCACTTCATCCAATACAGTGGCTGGAAACGCCTGTAATGGGGCGGGAGTCGGACCAAAAGATATCACTGGCGTTGTCGGTATCGTGAAGGCATACACCACCCGTGTGGGCGCAGGCCCCTTCCCTGCTGAGCTATTTGATGAAATAGGTGATCGTATTCAGGAAAAAGGCGCTGAATTTGGCGCAACCACAGGCAGAAGGAGAAGGTGCGGTTGGCTTGACACTGTTTTACTGAGAAACGCGGTTCGTTTAAATAGCCCAACAGGTTTTGTGATTACAAAACTCGATGTACTAGGAGGACTGGAATTTCTTAAGATATGCACCCATTATGAATTTCAGGGAAAACAAATAGATGAGGTACCAGCCAGTCTTAAGGCTCTTGCTGAGTGCAAACCGGTATATGAAACTTTTCCAAGCTGGTCAGAGGATATTTCTCATATCAGAAAATATGAGGACCTTCCGCAAAACACGAAAAATTATCTGAAACGGATTGAGGAACTCACGGATGTTCCTATCCAGCTGATCTCTGTAGGGCCGGGAAGAGAAGAAACAATTGTTATTGAAAATCCATTTCAGTAATATGGATTCATTGAATTCTTGAAAATATATTTGACAACTATATGTAGGATAACATAAAGACTGATAAAAGCTGTTAAAATAGACAAAAATTCGATTTTTGTTCAAGTTCAAGAAAGGCGATCCGACTCAGGCGGATTAATCGCAGGAATACTCTTAGTATTTTGATGATTAAAATTTGAGCCCGCCAAAGGCGGATGTTCCACCTGACACAGAAATTGGGCAAAATGCGGATTTTTGATATATTGTGTCGGGACGTGGCTCAGCCTGGTAGAGCACAGCGTTCGGGACGCTGGGGTCGCTGGTTCAAATCCAGTCGTCCCGACCAATTTTATTAAGTCTCTTTCCACTCCTCCATATCTTTATTATACATTTTTTCATATCTTCCCAATTTTCTTTAACTTTGCTGTTTGATAGGGTCATTTATGGATGGGCACATAACTAAGTACCGGGGTCATCCTTGACACCAATAAATCTTATGGCAATAGGCGCCATGAAGGTCAAGAGCCCTATTACAGTATAGGCAAGTCCCCATCCAAGCTTTGAAGTACCCCCGATAAACTGAAGAACAGCTCCAAAACAAAAGGGACCTATGAGTCCGGCTCCAAATCCTGCCATTGAGTAGATCGCCATTGTCGTCGCAGTATAACCCTTTGGAGCGCGCTGCACCATTCCCGCACTTAGGGCGCCTGAATCCATTGCTACAATAAAAGTTCCAATTGCGGCCATGGTAACGAGCAGCCAATATGATATTCCCAAGAGAAACCCGGTTATACAGGTCACGGTTGCAGATAAGGAACTTATAATGAATATTACCCGCCGTCTTCCTAATTTAATTGCTAATTCGTTACCTATTATCGAAGATGGAAGCCCGATGAGGCCTACAATAGTAGCCACCCATATGGGGCTGAATGCCGGATTTAGATTTGGCTCAAAAGCAGTTAGGTGAAATGTTAAAAATGCCACACTCCACGATCCTGCAGTAAATGCCTCCAGGCAATGCGCCCCATATGCTGTTACAAAAGCCATTACCGGTTTTGATCTAAATGTTGGCCGGAAATCAAGACGCTTGTCTTCCGTTCGCAAATGATGCTTCTCTGCTGGCGGGATAGGTATGACAATGAGCAATGCGGCAATAAGCAGTATTCCTGCGGCAATAAACGTCCATTGCCAGCCAAATGCGGAAGCAACTTCGCCTGAGATTGCAAAAGACGCCGAAAATCCTATGATAAAGCTCGCTGTGTACAGGACTGTTGCGCGGGATTGCAGGTCACCTTCCAGTCTGTCGGTCAGAATCTTCAGCCCAGGCATATATACACCGGCTAGTCCGAAACCAGTGAGTCCACGGAAAATGAGAGCAGACCAAAAACCAGTGGCTAAAAAAGCAAATCCAAATGAGCTCAATGCCATAAACAATGTTGAAAAAATCCAGATTTTTTTGGGATCGATCCTATCGGCAAGTGGTGATAGGATGGGCGTTCCTGCAAACATGCCGCCGAAGAATATACCAAAAATCAAACCGGATTCCAGCTTTGTGAGTCTCCATAATTTCTCAAAATCAGGCTGCAAAGCAGGAAAATTTGCATAACATGTAAGGGCCAGAATGATACCAAGGCACATGAGTATTATGAGATGAATTTGTCGCATACCTGTTTTTTCTTTTTTTAATGTTTTTTATGAAATACTAAATTAAGGTGCTTCCCCAGATCTTTCCATCCATGGCTCATATAAACCGGATAGCCTGATTCGCTTGGTCTGTTCACCTGTAATTCATAACATCCTCGAGACCTGGCTTCTTCAATTGCGTTTTTAATAAGCTGTCCTCCTATTCCTTTACCCCGGCCCTTTTCATCAACGATGAACTCTTCTATACATGAATATTTTCCTCCGCATCGAATTGCTGTTGGATATGATAAAGTAATAACGCCTAGAATATTTCCGTCTTCATCTGCGACAAAAACAGATCCGAATTCAGAATTTTTAATTATGCTGCGAAACGTCCCAGCACCCCTCTGCCAGTCATAATCTTCACTCTCTACTGGGAATTGTTTAAGTAAGTTTAAAATATGTTTTTCATCTTCAACAGTAGCCTTTCTAATACGCATGACGTACCTCCATTTATTAATCTATATCTTAAATATAATAAATATTTTCACCTTTAAGTTTACATGAACTAATACCACATTGAATTCTGGAATGAAAATATTTGTTAGATTGATCTTGCAAGGTATCATATTTTTAAGTCCTCAAGAAGCTTGGAGCGTTTTTTCTTAAAAAATTTTTTTTCAATAAACAGATCCCCTCTCCCTAATCTCTCTGCGCCTCTCTATGTACTCAGCGGATAAACCTTCTTTAATAAAATCCATGCAAATCTGCGTCCTACCCCTATCGAAAACCCAATATCCATTATTG
>JAFDFT010000313.1 GCA_019309685.1 Deltaproteobacteria bacterium | reverse complement strand
ATTTTTATCGATCCCGAAAAAATTATTTTATTGTGTACAGCAAACAAAACGAAAAAAGATAATTCTTTTATTGGAAAGATAAAACAAGTATCGGAAGATAAAGGTCAAATAAGGATCATCATTGATATTGGCATCTGGATTACCATGCGAATATCAAAAAATACATACAAAAAAAATATGCCGTTGGTTGGAGAATCAGCAAGGATACACATTCTTCCTGAAGCGATACAAACCACGCAGCCTTGATCTTACCTAGTGCCCATCCATAAATTGCTATTTTGCCAGATTTCTGCGTCAGGCTCAAATTTTAATCCTCGAAATACTCAATGTATTCCTGTGGTTAAAATTTTCGCCTTCCTTGAACTCGAACAAAATATCTAATTTCTGGACAGACACTACCTAATGAAAATCCTCGGCACCCTGCTCGCAACTGTTGTCACTACTTCATAGTTGATTGTATTCAGTGTTGAGGCGATTTCGTCGATACTCAGAGAAGCGTCCCCCTGTCTGCCAAACAGTACCACCTCATCCCCAAGCGCCGCATCGGGAATGTGACCCAGATCAATCATCGTTAGGTCCATGCAAACCCTTCCAGCAACTGGAGCGCGCTGTCCTCTAACCAGCATATGGCCCTGTGAAGACAATAGTCGGCTGTACCCATCTCCGTAACCAACCGGCACAGTGGCAATAGTTGTGACAGCTTTTGTTTCATAGGTACTGCCGTAACTCACCTTAAATCCGGCGGGAACTCTTTTTAAATGAACAATTCTGGCTTTCAGTTCCATGGCCGGCTGGAGAGATACACGGCTCTTATCGACGTCATCAGACGGGTATAATCCATATACCGATATACCGGTTCGTACCATGTTGAGATGGGTTTCCGGCATGTCAATGACTGCGGCGCTGTTGGCAGCATGCTTTACTGGGGCGTCAATACCCGATTTTTGAAGCTGATTTAAAAAGTCTACAAATATATCAAATTGTTTTCTGGCATATGTTTTATCCATAAAGTCAGCTGTGGCAAAATGCGTGTATATGCCTTCTATTTCTATGCCTGGGAGTTTTTGAATATGTATTATATCGCTTAGCGTTTCTTTATTTTTTGTTGAAGATAACTCCGCTGGAAGAATCCCAAGCCTTCCCATGCCTGTATCTATCTTCAGATGAATCTTGATCTTCTTCTCATTTGAAACCGCAATCTTGGAAAGCGCTTCTGCCGCCTCAAAAGCAAACACTGTCGGCCGAAGATCGAATTCAATGAGGCTCATATTCATAGAAGATGGTGTGTGTCCAAAAATCAAAACCGGCGCATCAATCCCCGCTTCCCGTAATTGGGCAGCTTCTTCTATTCTTGCCACACCCAATTCATCCGCACCGTTTTGCAAAACAGCTTTGGCCACTTCAACCATACCATGACCATAGGCATTTGCCTTTACGGCTGCCATCAATCGTGCTTCAGGCTTCGTAATGCGCCGTAGCTCCCGTACGTTATGTGCGATGGCCCGCAAATCAACTTCTGCCCATACAAGCGGAGCATTCAAAACAGCACCTCAAAAATGGATTGTGTCTTATATTCAGAAATCATTATCAGGATAATTAAGGATGGATATTAAAAGATAAGGTATAATGAATTAATTTAAAAAGCAAACGGACGTCCTTAAAAGGGACGCCCGTTTTCAAGTTGAAGATTTTCTATAGCTTGTTCTCTTTTAAAAGCCGTTTTGCCCAGTCGCTGAAGTATTTATCATTACTTTGAGCGGCTTTATCAAGCAGCGTTTTCGCTTCGGCCTTTTTTTCTTTTCCGCCTATCTTTAACAGCAGTTCCGCGAGATATATTGGTCCATCCGGCGGGGAATAATTGAAATGCTCTGTTGCCTGAAATTCCCTGAGATATTTCATGGCTTTATCATAATCTTTCATCCATAATGGGAGTACCGTCCAGAAACGACCGAGCCCAAGGATAGATCCACCGTCATCGAAAGTCTTGTCCAATGCATAAACTTTTTCAAAACTGTCCTGTGTTTTGTTCTTAAGCCCCTCTTTAATGGCGGTAATGATACTTACACCATCCGAGTAAACACCCACACTAAGTCCGAAATAATAGTGTCCTTCCGGCTTGTTAGGCTCCAATGCTATTGCTTTTTCACCGTAATTAAGACCCTCTTTTCCGTATTTAGCACATATCTCCTTCCAGCCCTCTACACCGTTCTTCTTTGCCTTGTCCGCATAATTCCTGTTCGCTCTTGCGCACTTCCAGTTCGCGTCATAGCTGCTTGGATTTGCCTCCACCGCCTTTAC
Source organism: Deltaproteobacteria bacterium (assembly GCA_019309685.1). Classification (GTDB taxonomy): domain Bacteria; phylum Desulfobacterota; class Desulfobacteria; order Desulfobacterales; family JAABPS01; genus JAABPS01. The sequence continues at coordinate 1,799 of JAFDFT010000313.1, read as the reverse complement.
ATACAGGGGTATCGACTTTTTGTAGTTGTCCATCCCTCCTTTGTTATAGACAGCGTCAGCCTGAGCCAGGTAGTTTGCTGCCATCAGAGTTCCTGGGAAAACAACCAGTAAAAGTAAACATAAACCACTGAATAAAGTCTTTTTCATCCCTCACCTCCAATTAGTTAATGAAATGACGTGCATCTTTTCCAATAAAAGCTAATATTAATTAAATCGGTTTTGCATGTCAAGGATTTTACTTCTTCTAAACTTTTCCCTGTTTCAGGCTGATAATATATTTCCTCATTTCATGGACCATACCTTCGCTGTGAGTTTGCGAGTTGGTTTGCATATCTAGATAGGTTGCTCGGTCCAACTGTTTAACCATTTTGAGGATATTTTCAGGTATGTGCATAATATCTTTTGAAGCACCGATAATAAGCGCTGGGCAGTGGATTTCATTCAGCCGATCCCAAACGCTGTATCTTGCCAGGGGAAAAACGATCTTTTTTAATTTCCATGGATCGGCAATATCTAATATATTGCTATATTTTTCATACTGGGCGTAATCACTTTTAATATCCACCTCAAAGTTTCTCAAATACCATCGGATAAGTGGCTTGATAAGCAGGTAAAGTCTTGGTGGCAATATCCAAATAATAGGAAAAGACCATTTGGGGAATCGAAATATAGCATTGGGACCTATAAGAACAAGGCACAGGGGATCTTTCTTAATAAAACGGCAGCTATCCAGAATGGCCGTAGCACCCAAAGAGCTGCCGAACAGAATATATTTTTGAGGCTCTAAACCCAAACGTGAAATCAGAGATACAATATCTTTCCCTATTTCTTCAATACTGTATTTCGCATTACCCTTCACAACAGATGAGGCCTTTTCACGGGTTTCAACATAGTATACCTTAAAATCACGGGTCATTTCCAAAAGTACTTTTTCCCATCCCATGATCTGAGAAATCAACCCAGCCACAAACACCACCTGCGGATGGGTTGTCTCTTTTGCAGGCGTAAATGTAATTACCCTCAGGGATACCTGATCCGTTACCTGAACCATTTCCTCATATGCTTCTGCTCCCGGAGCACAAAACGCGGATAAGTTTATTTCGTTTTGGATTCCCATTGAACCAATAAACTCCTTTACCTAAAAAGTAAATTTATTAGTGTCAAAAACATCATCTGGATAAAGACCAAAAGGCGATATGCAATCTATCAAATATACCGTATTTTTAGGCACTTGCCTAAATAAAACCACCTCATCATCGTCAGCCTTAAGCATTTTCAGTCAACCTTTTTGCGGAGCTTAATACTTATTTATGGACGAAATGAAAATCATTTGTCAAGTTTTATCGTGGGATTGACTTTAAACATGAATTTTATGTAATAATCGACTCATTAACAATCGCCAGAAAAAGGTGTTGTATTATCCATGATACCAGCAAACAACATATGTATGATATTTTTCATCGATAGAAAGGTAAGCGTTCATCCATGTTAAATGTTTCCAATCGTAGCCTTAAAATTTTTTCTGCACTCTTTTGGTATACAGGCGGTATCGTTCTGATACTGAAGGGAATTAGTCTGCTGTTTACAGCAGCTGAATTAAAACCAGATCCGATATGGCTATGGTTGGCTATTTGGGCAGGATTGGGAATAGGAACCTTGAAGGCAAAGTTTCTTTTCAGCAAAATCTGTCAAAGAAACCTGGCCAGAATAGACGCTTTAAAGCAACCAAAAATCTGGCAGTTCTTCAAGCCAGGTTTCTTTGCATTCCTGCTGCTAATGATTATAACCGGCGCAACCCT
>JAFDFT010000312.1 GCA_019309685.1 Deltaproteobacteria bacterium | reverse complement strand
TCATAAGGAGAACATTCTCGCACTGGGAAAATCGGTGACAGCTCTTTACAGCCGAATGGACGACACGAGGAGGTTCCCCGGCAAGGAAGATAACATATCGGCTCGCATGGCTTCCAGGGACAGTGCAACCACCCCGGCGAACGATGCCACATCAACCGATACATTCAAAAAAAGAACCGACAGGCAGGCCAACCGGTTCAAAGACCTCCGGGGTGTAAAGTGCCCGATCAATTTCGCCCAGACCAAAATCCAGCTGGCCGGTATGACACCCGGAGAAATCCTGGAAATATTTCTCGATGACGGAGATCCTGTTGAAAATGTGCCTGGCTCCGTTAAACTTGAAGGGCACCATGTTTTACGCCAGGAGAAAATGGGAGAATATTGGTCTGTGCTGATTGAAAAAATGTCGTAAATGCCAGCAGATTGGACAGGACTGTAAGGGTTCGCTTTCCTGCGCGAGCCCTATGCTGAAAATGGAAAATTCAGCTAAACAGTAAAGTCCTACACCCAAGGGCTGTGGATTTCCGAACTCGTTTAATAACCTCAATCCAAAGACATTATGCTACCACTATGATGACATGGCATTCTCCGTTAATCCTTTTTTACGACAAAGTCCTCCTTGATCGGCCATTGCCCTTCCTGTTTTGTCTTTTATTATTGATTTCTTTCCTCGGTTACAAGGCAACGGATCTGAGAATGGACGCGTCAACGGAAACCCTGATTCTCGAAACTGACGAGGACTTGCGATACTCACGGCTTATTGAATCCCGTTATGGAGGGGATGATTATTTGCTGATGACCTATACCCCTGAAAGCGAACTGTTCTCAGACCATGCACTGATAAAACTGACCCGCCTTCGAGACGAACTAAGGCTGATGAAGAATGTGTCATCGGTATTTTCGATATTGGATGCCCCGTTGCTGAAAAGCTCGTCCGTACCATTTCAGGATCTGGGCGCCGGCATCCGAACCCTTGAATCGTCGACAGTGGATCGAAACCTGGCCAAAAATGAATTCAAAAAAAGTCCCCTTTACCAGAACTTGCTGGTTAGCCCTGATCTTAAGACCACCGCGCTCCAGATCAAATTCCACACCGATGCAGTTTATCAAGACCTATTGGCCCATCGCGACACTTTACGAGAAAAGAAGCTTGATCAATCGCTTCTGGCGATCGAGATGACTGAGCTAAAAAAGACGACGCAACAACTCCAAGAGCACAGGGACGAGATGAGGAAGACCCGCCACCAAGACATCGTCGCCGTCCGAACGATTATGGACAACTACCGTGAGGATGCCGTGCTTTTTCTGGGCGGAATCAGCATGATCACCGATGATTTGATCAGCTTCATTAAAAACGATCTGAAAATATTCGGTATTGGGATTCTGTGTTTTCTGATTGTCACCCTGGGTGTCATTTTTAGAAATTTACGTTGGGTTTTATTACCGATTATTTGCTGTGCTTGTTCAGCAATTACCATGATGGGACTGCTAGGCATGTTTGGGTGGTCGGTCACGGTTATATCTTCCAATTTCATATCTTTACAACTCATCATTACCATGGCCATTTCCATTCATCTGATTGTACGCTACCGGGACCTGCTAATCGTCAATCCTGATGCTCTGCAGCGTACGCTTATTCTCGACACCGGCCGTCTGATGGTAACGCCCTTAATATATTCTGCACTGACAACGATTATCGGTTTCGGCTCACTGCTGCTCTGCGATATTCTACCGGTTAAAATGTTTGCCTGGATGATGATTGTCGGAATTATTGTTTCCTTGATGGTGACACACTTGCTTTTTCCCGCCGGATTAATGTTGCTGGGTAAAAAACCTATGAGGGTTAGAAAGAAACCACGATTCGCACTGACTTCATTTCTAGCCGGATTCACCGTCGCACACGGCAAAATGGTACTGGTAGCCAGTGGTATCATCTTTATTATCAGCGCTCTGGGAATTTCTAGACTGGCCGTGGAAAATAGTTTTATTGATTACTTTAAAGACTCGACGGAGATCTATCAAGGCATGAAAGTTATCGATCAAAAGCTGGGTGGAACCACTCCGCTGGATGTGATAATCGATATTTTTGAGCCCGAAGCCTACATTCCCGCACCTGTCCCCGAAATCGATGATAACGGTAATGATGATTCTGACAATTTTGATGAATTTGATGAGACCGGAGATGACGATAAATACTGGTTTACAGCCGGCAAAATGGCGCAGGCTACCAAAATCCACGACTACTTAGACAATCTGCCCGAGACCGGGAAGGTGATGTCATTGGCCACGATGCTGAAAATTACGAAAGACCTGAACAACGGAGAACCTTTAAACAATTTTCAACTGGCGGTGCTGTATAGCAACTTGCCCGACAAGTTTAAAACAATGATATTCAAACCCTATGTATCGATACCGCATAATCAGTTGCGCTTCTCGATTCGCGTTAGGGATTCAGAGAAATCTTTGCATCGGAACAAATTGTTGAAAAGGATCCGGCACGATCTTGTCGGGCAACTGGGATTGACGGAGGATCAAATCCATCTGACCGGTATGCTGGTGCTATACAACAATATGCTGCAGAGTCTGTTCGAATCACAGATCCTGACGCTTGGGGCCGTCGTTCTGGTTCTGATAGCTATGTTTCTGATCTTGTTTTGCTCATTAAAAGTGGCTTTGATTGCCATTGCCCCCAATCTGCTTGCCATTGGAGTCGTTATGGGTGTGATGGGTTGGCTGAATATTCCCCTTGACATGATGACGATCACGGTTGCGGCGATAAGTATCGGTATTGCTGTGGATAACACGATTCACTACCTCTACAGGTTCGTTCAGGAGTTCAAAGTTCACAGGAACTATGTTGAGACGATTCACATATGTCACGAAGGCATCGGCCATGCCATGTATTACACTTCGGTAACAATTATCATGGGTTTCTCAATCCTGACCCTGTCCAATTTCCTTCCCAGTATCTATTTCGGCCTCCTGACAGGATTGGCTATGTTAATAGCTTTGATTGCTGCCTTGACACTGCTTCCGCAATTGTTGATGATCTTTAAACCATTCGGGCCCGATATAGAGCAGCAGCCACACAACGCATAGGAACACGGCAGAATCCATAAGGAAAGTCACCGTTCGCGCAAATTGTGGTTCCCGAAAACCCGTATTTATTGAAATAATTGAATTTTGTTTTTTCCTTATTTCAATCACGATTTTCTATTAAGATGGAAATTCCCGCGCTTCGTGGTCACCTGGTATCCCCCAATAATTTGAGCTTGCTGCTACATATCTCACATATTTTTCGTCTTCGAAAAGTGTAGATATCTATATACTCACAGATTGCTTAACTAGTTAAGATTTTTGGAATAGCCAAATTTGAAGAGTAGCTATCACAAAATAGTTAACATGTTAAGTATTTTGTGAGTTTATAGTTATCAAGTGACCGAAGGGTGTAAAGTGTCTTTGAACTTTGTAAGGCAAGCACAGCCTAAAAAGTGCTCAAAAAACTTAACTGCCTTTAAAATGCTTTCTTCCATAATTATTTTTCAGCTGGTTTAGGCCGGGTTCATGATCAGAATATATGGCACGATGGTGGGAATCGCCTCGATGCCTTTCTCCGCCATGAGGCGGATGGATTCATCGGTACGAGGAAGTGTGTGCTCCACCATGTCCACACCGGCCTCTACCGCAAACACCCGAGGCCCCGGGATCCGTTTCCGGGCGATCCACTCCTTCAACCGAAACGGTATGGCGCCATAAGAGCCCATATCCCGGATACTGGTAATTCCGCATTCAATAAAGTACCGGCATTTCTCCACCCCTCTCAGGGTGCCATCCGCTTCATTAAATGCATGGGGATCCATGGCGGACAGATCTACGTAAGATAGATGGGTATGCAGATCTATCATGCCGGGCATGACGGTTTTCCCGGACGCATCGATCACCCGCGTTTCATCTGGCCAGACCGCCGTACCGATTTTGACGATCTCCTTTATTTTATTTCCCTGTATCACCAGCGTGTCGACACAGGCGGATTTGCCCGACCCATCAAATATACGCCCGTTTTTGACAATCAGTGTCGGAGCGGTCGCTTCTGGGACCGGTTTAACAGGGATACGGCGCGGGT
>JAFDFT010000311.1 GCA_019309685.1 Deltaproteobacteria bacterium | reverse complement strand
GAAGATTCATTAGAAAAAATTGATCATGTATTGGTTGAAATGAAATATAACTTACAATCAAACATTTATCATTTTATTCCAAAACTAAATAATGGAAGACTTGTTATATTTCATCAAGGACATGGGGGGGACTTTGTAAAAAATATTGTTTTAATCGATTCTCTTTTAAAGTCAGGTTACTCGGTTGCAGGCTTTTGCATGCCTTTGTTGGGATTAAATAATAAACCAAAAATTCGAGATCCTCGTTTTGGCTTACTCAAGTTAACAAGTCACAATCATATTAAATTCTTAAAACCTGAAAAAGGGCATCATATCAAATATTTTTTAGAACCTATCGTGGTTTTCTTAAATTATGCTTCACATAAATATAAAGATATATCCATGATAGGTATTTCTGGAGGTGCGTGGACGGCTACGCTGGTTACTGCTGTTGATAACAGGATATTACATAGTTTCCCTGTTGCAGGTTCTTATCCAATATTTCTTCGGTCCAATTCACGCAGAGATTGGGGAGATTACGAACAAACGGTTCCGGAACTATATCGAACCTGTAATTATCTTGAACTTTATATTTTGGGTTCTTATGGTAAAGGAAGAAGTCAGCTTCAAGTCATTAATAGGTATGATCCATGTTGTTTTGCAGGTATAAAATGGAAGACATATTACTCGGTGTTAAAAGATATTTCAGAGAAGATGGATGAAATGGATTGGGACCTGTTTTTAGATGAATCACATTCTAGCCATATGATTTCAGAAGAAACACAATCAATTATATTATCAATACTAAACAAAAGTAAGTAATATGTGAATATTCACAAATAAAACAATGTTGGCGGAAGTGCATGGGAATCGAACCCACCCGGGACGGTTTTAGCGCCCCACACCGGATTTGAAGTCCGGGAGCCCCACCAGTGAGCTGCGCACTTCCGATATATTGATTTTGCCTATCATATAGCCATTCTATACTTTGTCAATATATTTCAGACAGCTATGATAGCATCGATTATATTCGTATCACAGGTGAAAAATGGTAAATAGAGACAGGTTAGCTGAAACATTTAAAACATTAGCAGGAATTGATAGCGTTTCCCGGTCGGAAGGCGAGATTTCTAAGGAAATTCAAAACATATTTGAGTCATTGGGAGCGGATACGTGGATCGATGATGCAGGGGATAAAATTGGCGGTGAAACAGGCAATCTGATTGTCAAATTTAAAGGAAATACAAAAACCGCTCCCATATTATTTAATGCTCACATGGATACGGTAGAGCCGGGTAAAGCGGTGAAGGTAGAATTGAATGAAGGAATTTTTACCAGCGATGGACAAACCATACTTGGAGCGGATGACAAAAGCGGTATTGCTATTTTAATTGAGGCGATGAGAACCGTCCAGGAAAAAAACTTGCCTTTCGGTCCCGTGGAGATGGTCTTTACTGTAAGCGAAGAAATAGGAATCTTAGGTGCTAAGCATTTTGATGCCGGTTGTATTGAATCGAAATATGGGTTTGCGCTGGATGACGGGGATATGGATTGTATTGTGACGAATTCACCGGAAGCCATCCAGTTCCAAATTAAGGTTCATGGAAAGGATTCACACGCAGGCGCGGAGCCGGAAAAAGGAATCAACGCAATTCAGATAGCGGGCAAGGCGATTGCACAGATTCAAACAGGGCGGATTGATGATGAGAGCACCTGTAATATCGGACTCATCGAAGGGGGAATGGCCACAAATATTGTACCAAACCTTGTCATTGTAAAAGGAGAAGTCAGAAGCCATAACCGGAAAAAATTGAAAGCTATTTTTGAAGATATCATAGCAGCATTTAAAGATGCTGTTAAAAATGCTGAAAATTCCACTGAAGATAGTTTGCCGAGAATGGAAGTTGATACAGAAAAGGAATTTCCATTAACAGATATTCCAGAATCTCACCCGGTTGTGAAACTGGCTAGAAAAGCGGCTGAAAACCTTGGAAGAAAAATTGACTTAAAAAAATCGGGCGGCGGTTCGGATGCCAATATTTTTATCGAAAAGGGTATTGTCCTTGGTGTCCTGGGAACCGGGATGAGGGATATGCATACAGTAAGAGAATCCATACGGCTGGATGATATGGTGAAAACTGTTGAGTTGATCATTGAGGTAATCAGAGTTCACACGGCAAAAAGTGGAATGAATAGCTGAAAATTTTATCAATAATTAAAAATATAAGTAAATAGAAGTTTTAAGATATAAACAAATAGAAATAATCAGGATGATAATATGATCGCATATTTTGACTGTTTTTCGGGAATAAGCGGCGATATGACGTTAGGCGCATTTATCGACATTGGTGTGCCCGTGAAGTGGCTTAAAGAGACTATATCAGCCATGCCCTTAAAAGGATTTGACTTAACCGTCAAGGAAGTAGTGCGCAATGGTATTAGTGCTAAAAGCGTTGACGTTAGCGTGGCTGGTGAACTGCCATCCAGAAACTACTCGAAAATTAAATCCGTGATAGAAAATAGCACTCTTTCGGATAACGCAAAAAATATAAGTCTTACTATATTTGAAAAAATTGCGGGCGCTGAAGCAACTATCCATAAATGTGAAAAAGAAAACGTGCACTTCCATGAAGTAGGCGCTATTGATTCGATTGTGGATATTGTGGGCACAGCATTGTGTGTGGAATACCTTGGGATAACAAAGTTCATGGCTTCAAAAATACCTTTTGGCAAAGGGTTTGTAAAATGCCAGCATGGGCTACTGCCGGTACCTGCTCCAGCAACACTTGCTATTTTAAAGGATGTGCCCGTATACGGAACGGATATTGAACAGGAACTTGTTACGCCCACTGGCGCAGCAATTATAACAACACTTACTGAGGAGTTTGGAACGATCCCGGGTATGGTTATTGAAAAGATAGGATATGGGGCGGGTAAAAATGAAAATACAACAATTCCGAATTTGCTGAGGATCATGATAGGGGAAGGGCGAGCTGCGTTGAATGATACTATTGATATCGTCGAAACATGTATCGATGACATGAATCCTGAAATATTCGGATATCTGATGGATAGGCTATTTGATGATGGAGCCCTTGATGTTTACTGGATTCCAATATTTATGAAAAAGAACAGACCGGGAACCATGATACAGGTGGTATGTTCGAAAAACAAAAAAGAAAAAATTATTCATAGGATATTGACCGAAACGAGTACTCTGGGTGTTAGATATTATGGCGCTCAAAGGTATATGCTTGAACGGGATTATATAGAGAAAGAGACTTCGTATGGATTGATACCTATTAAACGTGTTAAGGAGTCTGACGGAAGCTTCAGACTGGTACCAGAGTATGAAGTGTGTAAAAAAATTGCACTTGAAAAAAATATACCCATAAAAGTTGTTTACGAAAAAATTTTAAATGAATGCTCAGGTAAATGATTTGTATAAAGTTACAGCTATACAGTTTGCGCAATAGTATAAAAAAAATCGGTTATCCGCAAAAGACAAGTGAATGTATTTCTATGGATTCCTCCAATAATTTGGGTTTTTTAGACATCAAGAAAGAAAAATATATTAACGATCATCACCCGTACACACTGTCGTCATCACCCGGCTTGACCGGGTGATCCAGGGTTGCAGATAAAATCATTACGTTTATACTTTAACAAACAAAAGGATGTATAGAATACGTTGGTATCTGGATGCCCCGGATGAACCGGGGTATGACAAATGATGCTCACTTGTCTTTTGCGGATAACCGGATTAATCTAAGTAGTAGATGGTCTACAAAAAAAGCCATAATTTAATGACAAAGTAAAAAGCTCAAGTTCAAGGCGTCGTTTATCCCACGGAATGAAGTGTAGTTACAGAGACCTTTGAAAAATACTGATTTTTGTTCAAGTTCAAGGAAAGCGATCCGCCTCAGGCGGATGTTCCACCTGACGCAGCTTGCCTCGCCGTAGCCTTGGCGTAGGCAGGAAATTGGGCAAAAAGTAGTGTTTTGCAAAGGTCTCTTATAGCATGCTGTACTGAAGTTGGATGAGCGCAACGCTGTCCGCCTCAGACGGATTACCAAGTCATCAACTCCTGTTAAAGGAATAATCATTGGAAAAACAACTTTTGATCATAGATAAAAGAGATAACGT
>JAFDFT010000310.1 GCA_019309685.1 Deltaproteobacteria bacterium | reverse complement strand
TCATTTCTAAAAAGGCTTATCCCTGCATCTAGTATTTGTTTGCAGTGTATAAATTAAAGAGTATATATTCAAATTTGTTTAATTTATTATAAATTTTAGTTGAACACAACCGGCATGTCAAGCATGAAAGAAGTCTGTTTGCCCCATCCAAAAGTGTTTAATAGTTTCAATTTTATTCAAGCCATACAGTTGGTTTATAATTTTTAATGACTTTTATACATTTATATTTCTTTGACATTCGTTTTAAAATTGATATTTTCAGGATTGCCTTCAAAAGAGCATTAAGTCCTAATTTGACAAAGAATCTATTCTTGAAACTTAATATCCCATGGGAGTAAATTGTCGCTACGATTTTCACATATGTTCTTTTCATTTAAACCTCAAAAAAGGTAAATTTAATGTGGCAGGCTAAAACCATAATAATAGGGGTAATGGGGGGTGGAAATACGTCAAATGAAGATAAAATTTCAGCTTACGGCTTGGGGAGTCTTATTGCCGCTCAGGGTTGGATTCTATTAAATGGTGGAAGAAATTGCGGAATCATGGAAGCATCCGCAAAAGGGGCAATGGATAACGGTGGTATTACTGTTGGCATTCTGCCTGATTCAGATTATGAACAGGTATCTGAATATATTAGCATTCCTATTTTGACAGGCATGGGGAATGCCCGAAACTGCATCAATATACTTTCAAGCCACTATATTGTCGCTTGCCAGGGCGGAGCTGGAACTTTATCAGAAATAGCGCTGGCCTTAAAAAATAAAAAACCATTGATTTTACTTAATTTTGATACAAGAGACCTTTTTGAAGAATATGCTGATAAAGACTTGCTGTTTTTTGCCGATACCCCTGAGCATGCAATTGAAAAAATACATGATCTCATCAAAATGAAGCAATAAATGTCTATCTGTAAATAGAAAAGATTTAAGTAAGTATAAATTGAGTTTCCGATTCACAAATAAGATATTTATTTGAAAAAGAAGGCCGCACAAGGTTTTACACCGAAACGTACATAGGGTACGTCGCCCCGCAAGGCAACGGGACAAGCTGGCGAAAACCCGCGGAGAACGCAGTTTTTCGGGAAAATAGCTATTTGTGGATGGAAACCAATTCTGATGTTGATTTCAACAGGGCCTGAGCCAAAATCAAATCGTTTTTTTCTGTAATTTTAAGATTCAAACGGCTGCCGGTAATGATTTTTACTTTTTCACCAATACGTTCAACCAACTGCGCATCATCATTACTGATAAACCCATCCTCCTTCGCCTGTATATGGGCCTTTAATATAAGATCACGTCTAAACGCCTGGGGCGTCTGGGCAAGCTGTACGCTATCTCTTTCGAGTGTTTTTTTGATATTTCCTGAATGATCCACACATTTAATGGTATCATACGCTTGTACCCCTAAAATGCAAGCGCCTGTCTTTTTCGCTTCGATAATACATTTTTTTATCTGATCTGTACGAATAAATGGCCTAACGCCATCATGAATAACAACGATATGCGTTTTCTTATCCACTGCCATAAGGCCATTATACACAGAATCGCAGCGTTCAATTCCGCCTTCAGCCAATTGAATCTTTTTTTTCAATTTCAGAGGAGATATGACAGTTCTATCACAATAGTCAAAATCACCTTTTGGAACGACCAATATCATATTATCAATCATATCGCATGCATCAAATACTAATAATGTATGCGCCAGAATTGGAATGCCTGAAATCAGGATGTATTGCTTTCGCGTGGCATCCTGCATTCTAACGCCACTACCAGCTGCGACAATGATTGCTGTAGTCATTTTTATATCTGCTAATAATATTCAGAAGGTTAAACTGGGTTAGGACTCATCCATAAATAGAAAAGATTTAAGTAGTAATAAATCGAGCTTCCGGTTCCACTATTTTTCTTATTTCAACTTAGGTATTTTAGTTCTTTTGGCAACGGAACACCTTTGCCCATGGTATCTTCTCCATAATTAACACCTGCCAGTATTTCAATATCATTTAACGCTCGAATGTCTCCTTCAAATGCAACTTCTGCAATATTTTCTTTTTGAATCTTACCGCCCGCCCATTGTAAATCCAAAACACTGCTTGCATCAAATCTGTCCTCCCCGACACACATTTCAACCTGTCCGCCATAAAATTGAACAATCTTAGCAACCAGAAGGCATGGCCGGCTATGAAATCCGAGTTTCATTGGAATACCAACACTAATGGAAGAACGCTCAATATTTTCACTTAAGATCTCTTTTGCCAAATTTTTCCCAGCCGTAAGAAAGTGGCATGTATAATAGAGCCCGTAATTAATTATTCTATCAAGAAGCATTTCAGGATCGATCAAATAGGATAATCGCTCCTGAATTTTTTTATATATGTTTTTATATCCTACTTTATGGAGGTGGCGCTCATAAAAATGAAGCAGCCTTCCAGTCATCTGAAGAAGGTGAAAGACGACTGAAAAACATCCTCGAAATTCTTTTAACTTTCGATTACCAAGCCTGTACCCACCGTGTATTACGTAGGTGTCAAAGGAAGATTGAAGATTATGAACGAGCATTTCAAAGCGCCGTATTTCAACTTCATTGACTTTATCCGGTACAATTTCCATAATTTCGTTTATTGTATAGGGTTCATAAAATCTGAACTGCTCAAAGTTTTCTGCTACCGTTAACAACTCGCTGGCGATTTTGACAATATTTTTCTTCTGAATGTCTCTGTCAATATCATCAATATCATATTCGAGCATTTCACTGGTAACAACTCCGGGAAAATCCGCTTCAGTAAAATGATCTTCTGGTATGGGTATGTTCAGACGCTTTGCTTCTTCTAAAATAACCGGTGTCAGTTTCAATAGAATCTTTTTAAAAAAATCAAGCGTTGCTGTTCCTTCCTTTTCGAATTCTTCTGCGTCTTTAAGGTTATAAAAAACAAGTCGATTAGAAATATGCTTTTGCGAGTGGCTGCTGATACTCCAATGTCTCATGGTGGCTGAAAGTTCTCTATAGAAATACCACTCTTTATTATTTTTAGCCCCATGGAAGTCAAGAAAGTCTTCCAGGAGCTGAGATGTAGATATCAACTTAGAATAAAGTTTTTTAGTAAAAATATGCTGGGAATCGCCAGCGCTTGATATGTATTTACAGCATTTCAAGTAATCGTGAGAAAACATTTCAACTTTTTCATTAAAAGTAATCCCGCAAACATCAATATTTTTTTCCATTGTCTTAACCCTTAACTGCACCTCTCATCGTTTTATTCATCACCGCCAAAAACAGCCTGTCCGTCTCCGACAGGCAGAGGGAAGTTTCTATTGGTTGCAGCAAATTACCTTCTGTTTGGAAATGGCCAGAGCAGCCCTTAAGCCGAATTTTGTTCCCAGTTAAGGTTACCCTGAACTGGATAACGATCATTCATCTTCGGATGCCGATTGCCCGGCATCTCTTGCGACCTACCCTGGAGCTTAGGCGGGCAACCCTCAAACACTCCTTTATTTGGTCTTGCACCAGGTGGGGTTTGCCAAGCTTCCCCGGTCACCCGGAGAACTGGTGCGCTCTTACCGCACCATTTCACCCTTACCCCGCCACTGCGGGGCGGTATATTTTCTGTTGCACTTTCCTTCATGTTGCCATGACTCCACATTATGGAGCACCCTGCCCTATGGTGTTCGGACTTTCCTCTGAAAGCAAATATGCTTCAGCGATCGTCTGGACTACTCCAGCCAATACCATCAGATCTTCCAGTAAATTATTCTATGACAGAAAGGGCAATATTTCAAACTGTCAAAGCGCTGTAGTTCATTGTACATTTGTGGAGGAATATTCATATGACATCCATCACATACCGCATCTTTTACAGACGCAATGACGCTCCCCTTTATCTTCTCATTTAATTCCATATAGTGCTTCATCAGGCCTGAATCAGCTGATTGAGAAACAGCCCCCCAGTCTTTATGAAGTTTTTCGAGTTTTGCTTTTCCCTGTTCTATTTGTTTATAAATATCTTCTTTTTCTTTTTTTTTTTTTCCGGAAAGCCGGGAATGCTCAGTCTTCATTGATCCGAGTTTATTTTCAGATTCATCAATGCTATTAAGACATTCTATCATTTTATCTTCAATTTGTGAATTCTTGATC
>JAFDFT010000309.1 GCA_019309685.1 Deltaproteobacteria bacterium | reverse complement strand
CTGTTCCTGCGTCTCCCATGTGTCCTTACCCCATATTTTTTTTGCGCTCTGAATCTTTACTTTTCCATCTCTGATGTCGATCCATACCGGGCTATCCGACTTTACCTCAAAAACAATTCCATCCCAGCCCGCAAACTTCATCATTCCTGAAAATCTTCCACCAAAATTACTTCTCGTAAACCAGCCGATGGGATACGACTGCACTCCGATTCCCTGTACTTCGGTCCGGCCGGATGCCCCCGGAACAAGAGTTCCGGATAGGGGTGATGTCATCAATGTAACAACGTTTTTCGGGTTAAAGCCGTCTATTGTTTTGTCTTTTACCAGGTCCCAGAAAATCGCGGACCCCATTCCATGTCCTCCGATCCACTGCTCATATTTTTTTGTAGTAATAGTTTCGATCTTTTTTGTGCTAAGATCTACTCTCAATATTTTTCCTGCATATCCATTCATTTTTTCATCCTTTTTAATTTATACTTACCGCAATTTATTTTAAGAGCCTCTCAAGACGGGCCAAAAATTCAAGGAGTTGTTTCTTCGTGTCCCTTCGTGTTCTTCGTGGTAAATTCGCATTAAATGCGTTCTTTTATCCCCGGTTTTTGGTCCACGATGTTTCACCTCTGGCCCCTCGCCTCTAGCCCTAAAATAATTTAACTGACTCTTTTGAAGATGGTCTTTTGTTAACTGATTTTAACCTGTTGGGTATCCCAGACTTCTCCAGTTGCTGTCCCTTAAATTCACTTTATACCCTTTGTCGCCTTTTTGTACCGGGATCTCTCTGGAAAATTGTATGGCGCCTACAGGACATATCTCCACACACGCCTGTTTACCCTTTGGACCTCCTTTCTCCTCCCAGAACTGAGCACTCAGGCAGAGATCACACTTTCTGGCCAGCTTTTCCTTAGGGTTCCAAATAGATCTGCTCGGCGAGAACGGACATGCCTCGATACATGCCCTGCAGCCGATACATTTTTCTTCATTAATCATTCTGACATTTCCATGCGCTTGATCTACAGTGAGTGCGTCTTCGGGACAGGCTTCAACGCAGGCGGGCTCAACACACTGCCTGCATTGCTCGACAGTTACATCGTCCGGCCACCCTTCAAAAGAATTCTGGATCACCTGTATCCGTGACAGGGAGAGGCTTTCAACTCCTTCATTTACCAAAGAACAGGCAAGCATGCAGGACACGCATCCCTGACACTTCTTTGTATCTACCAGAAGGTACCCTTCAGACGTCGGATACGCAGCAACACCGTCTTTTAACATGAAGGGTTTTGAAAATATCGCGCAACCGCCTGCGCCGATTCCAACTGCAACAGTTCCGGCGACTTTCAGAAAATCCCTTCGTGAAATTTCACTTTTTCTGTTATTGCTGTTTAATTTCTTTTGATTACTCACCGGTTCATACCTCCTTCTTTCAACGATTAATTAATGATTTGGCCTAGTCACTAGGTCAACAATAAAATATCGAAACAATACTCCGTGGAAATTTCAACCCAAATTCTTAATATTGGCCTTCCTCAATTCAGTCCATTTCAAAGGTTCCGATAACAAAATTAAAACTGGTCAATCCGTTTCATTTTCTTTTCTACGAAGATTGATAAAAAAACGTAGGTTGATCAAAACTGTGGTTAGGTTTGGATTTACGCTGAATTTACAAAGTTACTTTACATTGGCGGGCAATCACCAACAAAGCACTTCTTACCATCGTTTTTTTCCACTTTTTGTTAATTTATACAGGATACTTTCACTGACAGTTGTCAGGTTAAATGCTAAATCCTATAAACCACATGGCTAGACAAGTCAATTATTAAAAGAAATGCTTTAAATAATTGCATAAACCTTTTTAATTATTGAAGAATTAAGAACACCCTCAAAATGGCAGGATTTGTTTTGTCTAGCATACAATCTCAATAAAGCCTAAAAAATCATTCGCACACATAAAGATAACTCATCCGAGGCTAACCAATGCCAATCCGTTAATTCGATTTCAAAAATGATCAACTGAAAAAGCTTCCCCGAAATGAGAAATTTCACACCCCATCATATTAGGACGTAAAAAGGACTTTTATGAATGGAAACTAACCATGCATGACATGTTTAACAAGATGGCCAATTTCCGGAAAAATGAGTGCCTTGCAGGCCAGTTTACATGCCTTTAGACTACCTGGCATACAAAAAACAATGGATTTTTGAACAACGCCGGCTGTTGCCCGGGATAATATGGCAGCTGAATCTATTTCTTCAAAACTGAGCTGGGCAAATAACGCTCCAAAACCAGTCAATTCCTTTTCAAATAATGGTCGGACTGTTTCAATCGTTACATCTTGACTGCTGATTCCCGTACCTCCGGTCATTAAAATAATTTGCGGGCCCAGTTCCTCAATGACCGATCGAATCGTGTCTAAAATAACAGCAGAAGTGTCAGGAATGACCTTATGAAAAACAACGCGATGGCCTTCTTTAGCGGCCCGTTTACTGATCCACTGACCGCTTTTGTCCTCTGCCCTGGTTCGTGTTGTTGAAACAGTAATGATACCAATATCAACCCGTTTGGGAGTATTTTTCTTATGTGCTTTAACACCCATTTACTTTCCCCGATAGCTGTAATATTGGATTCGCATACACTTACTCGATGACCACCCTGTCTTTTCCATCATGTTCGGTAAGAAGCACATTCACTGTAATAGACCGGTCTGTTTCCACATGCTTCCCCACATAATTCGCCTGAATCGGAAGCTCCCTGTGGCCACGGTCCACCAGTACAGCCAGTTCGATACGATCCGGTCTGCCAAAATCGATGACAGCATCCATAGCCGCTCTGATTGTTCTGCCCGTAAATAAAACATCGTCAACTAAAATAATTTGCTTACCATCCACGGAAAAAAATATATCTGTATCCTGTACAACTGGATGATGGCTGATGCGGGTCCAGTCATCTCGATAAAGTGTAATATCAATATCACCTGTTGGGATTTCTACCCCCTCGATTTCATTAATTTTAGATTGGATACGCTTTGCGAGATAAACACCGCGGGTCTGAATACCGACAAGTGTAAGGTTTTCTATTCCCTTATGCACCTCAAGTATTTCATGCGTCATCCGTGTTAGTACACGCTCTATATCCTTTTTATCCAGTAAGACTTCCTTCTTTTTGCCCATTTTCGCACCTCTTGCGCTTTATCAAAATAAAATAGCCGGGACACCCCGGCCCTATCGTGTAAGCGGCCCCAAGCTTTTACCTTAAGCCCAGATGGTCTATCAAAGAATTAATGTAGATTATCTCAAACTTGGGAATAAGATCAAGATTTTTTATTAAAATCTGTTAATTACAGATGATCGGCCGCTGATATTGGCTTGATTTTAAATAATGTTTTTTTTATGATGGTTACGCTTTATATTCGTATGGATTTTTTAAGATTGACTGTAACTTTATATAAGCGAAACATACCATTGGACATGAAAATTGAACTAAAAGATACGATTCCTCCCTGCACTGGTGTCATTCTTTCCGGAGGGCTCAACACCCGATTTTCCGGAAAAGACAAATCGTTTATCCTTTTGGAAAATCAGTATATTATTGATTTCATCTATTCAATTTTTCAAACCCTTTTTGATGAAATTATTCTCGTTACCAACAACCCCATGGCCTACATTCATTTGGACGCGATCATTGTAACCGATATTTTCCCGACACGGAGCTCTTTGACCGGACTTCACGCAGGATTGTATTATTCAAGTAATAACTATTCTTTCTTTGTTGCTTGTGACACCCCTTTTTTAAAAAAAGAACTGATTAGGGCCATTCTCAATCAAATTGAACCTCATGTAGACGCCATTGTACCTGAAACGTCTAAAGGACTTGAACCGCTTTTTGCTGTCTATTCAAAAAAATGCCTAAAACCCATTGAGTATCAATTAAATAAAAAAAATCTGAAAGTCAGAAGCTTTTAACTCATTTTTTAATATTAATACTCCTGATGACCTTGCCATTGCAAAAAAATTGATAAATAAGTATACAGGTGGATAACAAATAACAAACCGCATTTGATACATCTATGAACTTGAATTCACTGCTGGACAAAATAAAACAACATCCTGACTATGACAAAGCTGGAATGATTCTTTGCCATAACGGCATCGTCCGAAACACTTCCAGAGATGGCAGAGAAGTTACCGGACTGAAAATTATTGTTGATCATGATAGATTGCAAAGCGTTATTAATACGTTTAAAAAAAAGCCCGGGATTATCGAGATACTTGTCGAAATTAATGAAGATAAAAATCTTCGCGTGGGTGACGACGTGATGTATTTAATTGTTGCAGGTGATATTAGAGACAATGTTATCCCCGTGTTAAATGATACACTCAATGCTATTAAGAAAGACCTGACAAAAAAAACAGAATTTTTTAAACATCCTGCTTAAGGAGAGTAAATGGCTGACTTTACGCATTTAGATGATAAAGGACGAGTCAAAATGGTAGATGTGACTGAAAAGGGACATACGGATCGTACTGCTCTCGCCCGGGGCCTTGTCAAAATGAGACAGGAAACGTTTAAGAAAATACAAGATCATAAGGTTAAAAAGGGCAACGTTCTCGAAACCGCAAGGATCGCCGGCATCATGGCTGTCAAAAAAACGTCAGAGCTCATTCCAATGTGCCATCCGCTTTATGTCACTCACATATCCATTGACTTTTTTTTAAACGAGTCGTCGAACTCAATTACCA
>JAFDFT010000032.1 GCA_019309685.1 Deltaproteobacteria bacterium | reverse complement strand
CCACGGAAACCAGCTTTCTGATATACGTCGATGTAGTAGTCCATCTCTTCAGGGGTTAGCAGATCTTCGCCTATTAAACCCATCGCTTCGATATTCATGAATGGGTTGAAGTCGATCCCGTCTCTTTCGGCCTGTGCCATCGCCTGTTCGGGAGAAACGCCGCTGCGCATCAGCTTCTCGAACACCATTCGCGTTCGCTTATCGAGAAAACTCTCAGCAACTCCTGGCTTTTGAAACCAGAGGTTATAAATTTTATCGTCTTCGTCGACCAGGCTGCGGTAGATCGGTGTTGTGGGAACAGGGAAGTTCGGAGTGTTGACGCCGATAACTCCGAGAGTTCGATCTGGATAAAGTACAGGCATGGCCCATGCTACGAAGCCGCCCCAATCGTGACCTGCAAAAACAGCCTTCTCTATGTCCAGAGCGTCTAACAACGCAACCAAGTCCGCCGTCAGGTGCTCGAGATCATAGTCTTCTATAGCGGCCGGACAATCACTGTTGCCATACCCGCGCATATCCGGAACGATGGCGCGAAATCCTCCTTCGGAGATTGCCTTCAGTTGATGATGCCAGGAATAGGCGAGTTCAGGGAAGCCGTGACACATCACAACGACCAGGCCAGTACCAGCTTCGTGAACAGCAAGCTCGATGGCATCAATGTCAGCACCTCGAGTTCCCTGATGTTTCGACAATCTAATTCGCTTGACTGGGGGAAAGTTGTTCATATACGCTCCTGTTTCTGTGGTTTGTTATTTTATTTGTATCAACAGTCGGTCCTTAACTGCCAGGTTCGACTAGAATTTTAGCGTGCAGATCCGGTTGCGCGAGATCTTCAAAAGCTGCCGCCACGCCATCAAGCCCGCAACGACCTGTGATGAGAGGAGCTGCATCGATATTGCCCTCTGCCATATTGTGAAGTGTCTGTGCAAACTCTTCTACTGAGTGGCCGAATGAGAAGCTAACGTCCAGTTCCCTGACTATGGCCACCATCGGCTTGAAGTGGTCCTCCTCCATCGTTACCCCCGCTACCACCAAACGTGAGTTGCCGGGAGCCTCGCGAATAATTCCCTGCAGCATACCGGCACCCCCTACGCAGTCGAATATGGCTGGTGGAGACAATTGCTCAAGCCCGTTCCAAGCATCGAAGGCTGAGCGCTCAGAGGGGTCCACCACAATGGTTGCCCCCATGTGCTCAGCCAATGTGCGCCGCATGGGCGAGAAATCTGCTGCTACAATGTTCTCAACATTGACTAAACGAAGCCCTGCAATTACACCAAGCCCGATGGGCCCGCATCCAATTACGATGGCTGAATCACCAGGTACTATACGAGCACGTGCTACAGCGTGAATTCCGACGGATAAGGGCTCAGTCAAAGCGGCGTGTTCCGAGGGTAATCCATTTGGCACTGGCACCAACAACATTTCGGATAGGATCATCCGCTCGCCAAATCCTCCAGGTACTTCGTTTGAGTAACCGATGCCATGAACGTCATTGCCTCGAATCAAAATTGCGGGGTGCACCACCCGGGCACCAATTTTGTGTTGACGGATGGTATCAGGACCGTAGTCAAGTATTTCCGCACAGAACTCATGCCCCATGTAGACGTCTCTGGTCAGGTCCATCACTGAGGACGGGGGTACACCAGCTTCGTGAGAGGCTTCGACCATCAAATCACCATACTTAAGTGCGCTCAGATCAGAACCGCAGATCCCGCACGCGTGTATACTCACAAGAACCTCGCCAGCGAGGGGTTCGGGGTCGGGCACTGTGTCAACAACGATCTTGGCATTTCGCATTATTGCTGCTCTCATAATCTCACCTCTTTCGTTTTTTCAGAACTGTAAATTGTAGGATTGATTAATCAGGGCAAGTACTGAGGGTCCTCACTCTGATCTGTCAGACCAGTCGCACTGGCCCCATCAATGAGTGCCAGAGTAACGGGTGAAATGACTTTAGGATCCGTTACAACGTTTAAACAAGCGGGCTTGCCACTTGCCAATGCACGTTCAAGCGCAGGGAGCAGGTCTCCCGGTTCGACCACATGCTCAGCGTGACAACCAAATCCAGCGGCTGCCAAGTCATAACGGGTATCATTAAGGTCTGTTACTACTCTATGCCCCTCTCCATAGATCAGATCCTGTCCGTGCGCCGACATTCCCCATTGCTGATCATTATTGACGACTACAATTATGGGCAATTGGTGCCTTACCATGGTATCGAATTCTGCGAAGTTGAATCCAACCGCTCCATCTCCAAGGACACATATCACACGCTTGTCCGGATGGGCTACCTGAGCCGCGATGGCAAATGGCATACCGGTACCCAGTTGCGCGAGGTAGCCGTGGGACAACCAATGCCCTCTCTTGTAGACCTGGCAGGCCATTTCCATCCAGAAAGCTGTTCCGCCGCCATCGGCGACCAAAACAGTATCTCGGCCTGCTGCTTGGGAAATTGCATCAGCCATCACATAGGGATGAATCGGTGTTTTCGCCTCTGATATTTCATTTCCGAACATTAAACTGTATATCTCACTGGCCTGCTTCGTGGCTGTTATCCAGTCAGTGCGTTGCGGCCAGTCTCGTTCCTTGGCGGCAGTGTCCAGTGCACGAAGCATCTCACCGCTGTCAGAATGAATACCCAGGTCGATATCGCGATTGCGGCCTATCTCCTCGGGTTCAATGTCCACCTGAATCAATCGGGCATCCATAGGCAACATTCTGTCTTCTGAACCGCCTGTGAAAAGTCCAAGCCGGGCACCCAGAATAAGAGCTACATCTGGTCCTCCCGGGTTATCACGATCGAGCACGGCGAGATTCATGATGTTGCGGCAACAAAGCGGATGGTCTGCCGGAATCAATCCATGGGCTTTACTATTGGAGTAAACTGGAATTTGAGTACGCTCAGCGAAATCCAGCAAGTGCGAGCCCAGATCGGAAAACCAGGCTCCGCCGCCGAGCAGGATAACAGGACGCTCAGCTGAATGGAGCCATTCAATGGTGGTTTGAACTGCCTCGGGTGTGGGAGTGGAGCGTGTATTTGGCTGTGTCTGTCTGGGCCAAACGACTTTATCCTCCTCTATTCGAGCGAAGGCTACGTCAATTGGGATCTCCAGATACACAGGCCCAGGACGGCCGCTGGTGGCAATACGCAATGCTTGCGCAACCATGTCTGGAACACGTTCAATTTTGGGGATGCGATGCGCCCATTTGGTCACCGGTGCCATCAAAGCAACCTGGTCAAACCCACCCGCCAACGTCAGTCTCTCGTCCTCGTCAGCTGGACCCGCGCCACCAATCACCAGCAGAGGAATTGCGTCGACATAAGCGTTAACGATACCGCTCATTGCATCAGCCACACCTGGTCCCGCTGTTACAACAGCAACTCCGGGCTTTCCTGTAGTCCGCGCCCATCCATCTGCCGCTTGCACGGCGGCTTGCTCGTGGCGCATATCGGTCATGCAGAAGCCGTGTTTCTTCGCAGCCATAAATATGGAGTCCAGATGCCCGCCGTGCAATGTAAAGAATTGACGTATTTCCGCACGATCAAGCATCTGTACCAGCAGTTCACCTCCGTTACGATCACCCATGATCTACCTCCGTCTGTAAGTTAGTATCCCTACCCCGATCAGTTTGCTGACTGCAGCTAAAATTATATATAATTGATGCGATTTTGAAAATCTTTCGTTGATTCATTAAGATAATAAATTGCTTTTAACTGTTCATAATATTTCAAAAAGCCGATTATATGTAAAGAAGTAATTTACAGTATTTTAGTATAATATCTCAATGGTCTTCGAAAATTCATTCCTTCTTTTTTCTGTTATCCAGCTCTTGTCTTATCTGGAGGAGACGCTCTCGCGTCAGCCTCAGCCTGTACAGGATGCCAACCGGAATAAGCCAGCAGATACCTACAATGGGCCCATAGATAAAACCCAGGTTCCAGATTACTTCTGGATCAATAGCGTCCGGTGCAACACCTGTCGGCAGTTGAATAAAATCAATAATTAACCCAGCCAAAAATGCGCCTAAGGCTGTGGTCATTTTCGATCCAAAATGAAGAAAAGCGAAATATAAACCTTCCTGTCTGATATTATTCTCCAGCTCTCCTTCATCAACAGCATCAGCAAGAATGGAACCCATCACGCTAAGTACCATGATTGCTGCCGTCGCAGAAAGTGTTGACTGCAGGTAGATCATCCAAAAAAGTAGAGACGTATTGTTTGCGGGAAGTAAATCAAGCAGCCTGAATACAATCAGAATATTGGCGAATACCGTCAGGCAGCCGAGTGTAAGGAACGTATTTTTCTTATCAAACTTTTCTATCCATTTCATTAAAATAAATGCCAATACTGCTGAAACCAGCATGGAGCTCATCAGCAACGCCAAGTCTTCAGAATTCAACTCCCAAAAATAGGTATTTATATGCAGCGCAAGGGTCAGGTTTACACCCATTATTGCACCTGCAGATATATACGATGAGAAAAAAATACGGAATGAATTATTTTTCATCACCATTTTTACTTCCCTGAAAAACCGATTGATCGCTGTGAATTCTGACGAAACGGCAGGGACTTGTAAAAAGGGAATCTCTTTCCTGGTTAAATATACACAGGCAAGCGCCATAATGGCGATCACAACTGCAATGAATAATCCAAAATGGGGATAACCCACTGGATTCATCTGTCCCTGTTCAAACTCAGGGGTGTTTGGGAAAAAAGCGACATAAGCGATAACAAGCACCACAATCGCCACAAACCAGCCGAAAGTGATCCGGTATGTGGAAATAGTTGTCCGTTCAACATAGTCTTCTGTTATTTCTGCACCTAACGCCAGGTAGGGAACTCCGAAAATTGTATAAAACCCCCGGGCAAGTACCATACAAACAACCATCCAAACGAACAAACTTGTTTGATCCAGCCCTAACGGCGGAGCAAACATCGCGTATACAGAAACTGCCAAAGGAATCCCTGAGATGGCCATGAAAAAATGTCGACGTCCATACCGCGATCGGAAATTATCGGAAATAAACCCCATTACAGGATCTGTAACCGCATCAAAACAAATAGCAATTGCAATGGCCATTCCAGCCATACTTCCAGAAAGTCCCAGTACCTGTGTATAATAAAACAGGATAAATGTATTGAAAACCGTATCATGGGTGGAAATGACCGTTTGCCCTAAACCGTATCCTGCTTTAGTTAAAAAACTGAGTCTTTTTCGATTCATATGCTGTCTCTTTGGTAAAGGTTGTTTAATGCTTTATATTTCTTACTTTTCTCAACCAGTCCAGAATGATATTTTGGTGCGAATCCCAAATAAATCAATATCCAGCTTTTAAAAAATCGACAAAAATCGGTGATGACCTTGCACGTGTCTCATCAAAATTGAATCAAACCGAAAAAAGAGTCTAATTCCTTTCAGTACATCGAACCTGAAAAATTCAATCAGTGTTTTTTTTGATGAGATTTTTGATTACATTGGAAGAATGAAGCTGTCTATTTGATGCAGCAAGGATAGTTATCCTTGTCACGAGCCCTATCAAGTAAGCAGACCACATGAGGATTTGCTTAAGCCGCCACCTTCCATTCATACCGGTACTGTATTCCACCGAGTTTCAGTATAGAGATAATCGTTATGGGCTCTTAATTTGAATTTTGTGAATCAGAGCTCATAAATTATCGACTTTTCCATTGTAAAGCAACAATAATTTGAGGACTGTAATTGTCTGATATAATGTAAGAATAGGATTTTAAGTATCCAACCCGTTATACCGGGAAAATGTTACCAAGTAACTTTTCGGTAATTTCAATAAGGATATTTTATTCTTTCTCTTCCCAAAAAAATTAAATTCAGTAGAAACTAAGTTGACAGCATTTCGCCTGCGAGATATCGTATGACGGTTGGAAAGTCATCAATCGGAAGATAACAACCTTTGGGGAAGTCACAATGACCCGTTCGGCGGATTATTCTCTTCGGTTCTGGCAGAGGAAGGAAAACGCTGTGCTCTGCATCATACTTGGAAGACTCAAAGCGACCGGGAATATTCCCAAAGCTCTTTCCTGCTTCCTATAATAAAACCTGCATTCAGCATGTTTCCGAAGATTTTGAAGGAAATGGGGTGCAAGGATCTTGTCGCAAGAAGTATCAATCGAAAAACTAATGGCTGGAGGGCAAGACAATGTTGCATAATTGTCAAAATCGTGAAGAGCTGATGAAGTTTCTGACAAAGAAATCAGTGGACATAAGAAAGAAAATAATTCAGCTTGTCGTCACCGCAGGCGGTGGTCATGTGGGTGGCGGCCTGTCAATGACTGAAATTCTGCTGACAATGTACTACCACATCCTGAACATTGATCCAAAAAATCCGAGTAAGCCGGATCGCGACAGGTTCATTCTCAGTAAAGGACATGGCGGAGTGGGAATATGCCCAGTGCTCGCTGATGTAGGATACTACCCGGAAGACATGATGATGGATTTCAATCAGTACCTGAGTCCTTTCGGCATGCACCCTGATATGAAGAAAGTTCCGGGAATCGACATGAGCACGGGCTCTCTTGGGCACGGCCTTTCGATATCGGTCGGTCTGGCGATAGGCGCCAGACTGGACAAGACATCATGGCGCGTATTCTGTCTTCTCGGTGATGGGGAATGCAATGAAGGATCCGTCTGGGAAGCGGCAATGGCCGCCCATCATTACAAACTTGGAAATCTGATAGCCATCGTGGACCGCAATCAGCACATGCTTGACGGCCCCACCGAGAAGATCATGAGCCTCGAACCGCTCGAAGATAAATGGAAAGCATTCGGTTTCAACACAAAAGTCATAAAAGGGCACGACTATCAGGAACTACTCGATACTTTCGAGAAACTGCCACCTGCCACAAACGAAAACCCTGTTTGTATTATATGTAATACAGTCAAGGGCAAGGGCGTTTCCTTTATGGAAAACGAACCGAAGTGGCACTATGGCGGACTGGATGAGGATGCTGCAAAATCGGCGATCACCGATATCGACAAAATGACTCTCTGAGAGGAATTGGAAAAATGGGTGGACTTTCATACACTATAGAAGATTTGAATTCAATGACACAGGGACAGTTTTTCGGCCAGACCATTGCGGACCTTGGGAAGAGCGATTCGAGTATAGTGTGTCTGACCGCGGATCTCGCGAAGTCCTCGAAAATTGGAACGTTCTTTTCCGCATTTCCGGAGCGGTCTTTTAATATGGGAATTGCGGAACAGAACATGGTAAGTGTGGCTGCCGGTCTGGCTCTTGCGGGAAAGAAGCCTTATGTTGCCACCTTCGCCTGTTTTGCCTCCATGCGAGCAGGCGAGCAGGTGCGAACGGATATTTGTTATCCGAATCTGAATGTGAAGATAATAGGAACGCACGCCGGTCTCAGCATGGGCAATGGCGGAACGACCCACCATGCCACTGAAGACATTGGCATTATGAGGACATTTGCGAACATGACCGTAACCGTCCCGGCTGATGGTATTGAGACGGCAAAGATCATTCAGGCATGTGCGAATCATTACGGTCCTCTTTATATGCGGATAGGCAGGGGACTTGAACCTCCCGCTTACGAGACCGTGGATTATAATTTTAAACTGGGCAAGGCCATCACGATGAAAGAGGGAAGCGATATCTCGATTATCGCTTGTGGCAACTGTGTGAAGGCTGCCATGGATGCTGCGGATAAACTTGCAGACACTGAAGGGCCCCGCGTCAGGGTAATAAACATGCACACAATAAAACCTCTTGATACAGAGACCATCCTGAAGGCGGCGGAGGAAACAGGAACAATTCTTACAGCCGAAGAACACAATATTCTTGGTGGTCTTGGAAGTGCCGTTGCTGAAGTTCTTGCCGAGGCGGGAGTTCAATGCAAATTCAAGCGGCTGGGAATTCCCGATGTGTTTTCCGTCATTGGCTACCCAGATGATCTGTATGGGCATTATAAGATTGACATGGAAGGGATCGCGGATGCCGTCTGTGAAATTATGGGAGTAGAACGAAAGAAAATTGATGAGGACGCCGACTGACCTCCTTGTTTTGATCTCAGTCTTTATCATAATCCTAACTTGAAAACTGGATCAATTTTTTTGGGGGCAGGCCATAAATATCCAATTCAGTTAAATAATAATCCCACTTTTTAATTTCTTTTTTCAAAATTGAAATGATTTATTCATATATTTGCAATTTTAAAACATAGGCAGATGATTCTTTTACTTCAAAGGGTATAGATACGATCAAATTTTCATTATCTAATTCTATTTTTACATCATCATATCCCAATATTGTTGCAGAATTTATTATTTTCAAATCAATATCAAGTAGAGTCAATCGTGATGAATTAAGTTTATCTAAAATAAATACATACAGAAAATTACCTTTGCGTGTAAATCTCAACGATATTCCATTTTCTGTTATCCCCTCCGCTCGTTTCCATGGTCGGGAGCCATAAATTGCTTCACCATTTACTTTAATCCACTTACCTAATCCCGTTAAGCGCTCTTTTTGAATTTCAGGTATCGTTCCATCTGCCATTGGTCCAACATTTAGAAGTAGGTTCCCATTTTTAGAAACAATATCAATAAAATAATGGATAAGCTCTTTTACTGTAAGAAAATGATCTATAGTTTCCATTTGATTATATCCAAACGAACGACCAATCCCTCGTGTTGCTTCCCATTTATAACGAGTTAGATTATAATTTGGGCGATATTCGGGGGTTGAAAAATTTGAAAATTCTTTTGGAGGACCTCCTTGAAAACCCTCTTTTTTAATGACGCTTTTGGATAAGGAATTAATTATTTTCTTTAAAATAAGGGTGTTGGGTAATATTTTAAACCATTTAGGATATCTTGCCCATCTATCATTGACTACTCCGTTGGGAACACTGTTAAAATAGTGTGCAATAATTTCAAAAATCTTAGCTTTTCTGGGGTATGATATATCATTCCATAGAATTTCGGGCTTAAATTTATCAATGAGTTCAATTATTTGATTATCAACATAATCTGCATATTCTTGGGTATCAGGGATATTAGTCAATAAAGTTGTTGAATCACGTATTGGTTCTTGTTGAAAAGACCAATCCAAACCTCCACAATAATACAATCCCATTTTTAATCCATTTTCTCGTGCACATTTTGTGAGTTCGCTAACAATATCACGATCTGCTTGATAAATATCCTTTATTGGATGTTTGACCTTACTTGGCCATAAAGAAAAACCATCAGCATGTTTTGTAGTAAAGACGATATATTTTGCTCCTATATCTTTAAATAAATTAATCCATTCTTCAGGGTTCCAGTTTTTTGCTTCCTTATTAAATATTGGAATAAAATCATTATATTTAAAATTCTCTCCATAGGTATTTTCATGATATTCTTTGTATTCATCCTTATTAATCCGCAATGAATTCAAATACCATTCAGAATATGGATTATGAGCAAAATGAAAAACAGGCCCGTAATCACCTATTGTATTCGTAATATCTCCATATTTTATTGGAGCAAATGCAGGTACAGAATAAAGCCCCCAGTGAATAAATATGCCTAGTTTCGCATCTTGAAACCAATCTGGTATTTCTTTCTTAGCTAATGATTCTAAATTTGCCTCATACGTCATAAAATTTTCACCATAAGAAATATCGAATTTTGATTAATTTTAATGATTGAAATAATATCTTTTTATTAAAATTATTCCAAATGAATAACTTCATTAACAATGACGGTTAATTTTTTATGCGGAAAAATACTTTATGACTTGAAGAAAAATAGTTGTCTTCCCGGAACCCGGAGAGTCTGGGGCAATAGGTATACGCAAACCCCTTTACAGCCTTTAATCAATGTTGATGGGATAGGCGCCGAACTTCTCCACTGCTTCAACGACAGCCTTTATGTTGCTTAATGGAACCCGCCAGGGCATGCAGCATGTAGGCGTAATAACCAGTCTGCCGGTGCCGCCCAGTTTTTTGATGACTTCTTTTACCCGGTTCTCGACATCTTGCGGGGTTCCGTTTTCCATCTCGGCACTTACATGTAACCCTCCCATAATGGTAATTTCAGGGTATTTCTTCCTGAATTCCACCCACCAATCAATATCCAGGGGATGACTTGCATTGACGGCCTGGATCTGAATCCCTTCCTGTTGGAGCTTTTCGATCAGTTCAATATGATAGGGTTTGAACCCGCAGTTGTGGATAATCAAAGGCAAGCCTGATTCTTTGGCAAACCTGGCAATAAACTGGCCCTCAAATTTCCAAGCGTCGTCGAAGCTGAGCATGTGCTGATTAAAAGCATAAGAGCACTGAAGCGCGCCGACGGGCGGCCCTGCTATATCTCGGTATGCCTCATAGTAGTTCCATTGGGAGGCATATATTTTTTCACATAGCTCCATTAAAAGATCCGGATTTTTTTGACATCCAAGTATGCCTGACTGCCTCTGAGCATCTGGACACTCGACCAGGTAAGGCTCGGGCTGAATTGATCTCCCCCCATGCCTGTCCTTTCCTGAACAATGGCGATGGCTTTAAAAAGTGTGGGCCAGGGTTCCACGGAGTAATGATCAGGAATCTTCAGCTTTTCGATGTCTTCTTCGGTCTGGCATATAAAGCCTTCGCGGATAAATGGGGTTGTATAGTCTTTCCAGACAAAAACATCATTTCTTCCATTGGCTTTAGCATAGGCAAGGCCTTCAAAAGGCCCGCAATAGGGATTTGCCACCAGCGGCATGCCATCGCCGCCAAGGAAGTCATTCACCAATATTGTTTTTTCGGCCAAGACTTCCGGAGAGGCCATCATCTCCCGTATGGTCAGGCCCGTAACTCGGGCCGCCACATCTTCCGAGGCCAAAAACACCAAATGAATCAAGATCAATATTTGCGATATACCCAAGCAGCCCATCCACCCCAAGATTCTGATATGCAGTAACCGCCACATTGTCACGATCTCTTATATAGTCTTCTTCTGTCAAGTTTGAAAGTTTTATCAAATCTCTGGGCCAACTTATCCAACCACTTAGTGTGGCTAATCTATCAGGTGTCTTTCCAGCTATGACCGCTTTTGACCTTTGCTTGCTATTCATTGTCGCTTTTCCCTCTTCTCCTATCTATTGATAAGCACTCGCTTTATCTGAATCATTTTATTATCGAATCAGAAATGCATGCCAAATGA
This sequence comes from Deltaproteobacteria bacterium, assembly GCA_019309685.1. Classification (GTDB taxonomy): domain Bacteria; phylum Desulfobacterota; class Desulfobacteria; order Desulfobacterales; family JAABPS01; genus JAABPS01. The sequence continues at coordinate 450 of JAFDFT010000032.1, read as the reverse complement.
TATTTTGTAATATGTTGTGTGTATCTTAATTTGATATGCGAGCTATATTTAGAGGGAAGAAAGTCCCATCTCCTCATTCCATTTCCTGGTCTCGTCGATCATGGCATAGTAATTCTCGATTTTCGCGTAGTTGGTAACCAAGTTTCCGAACCCTATAGCAAAGCCACCGTTTTTACCGCAGGTATCCAGGATCTTTCTTACACGGGCGCGCACCTGGTCCGTGCTGCCCATGGACAAAAGCCCCACGTCCACCACCCCACCCAGGATCGCGATCCGGTCACCATAACGCTCATAAATGCTCTCCACCGATTCTATCACATCCTCGAAGCTGTGCCTTCCGTCAATCCCGACTTCCTTGATGAGGTCCTCCATGAGGGCATCGATCTGACCGCAGGAGTGCAGGATGAACGGCTTTCCATACTTATGCCAGGCTTGTGCGCAGCGCTTCTG
>JAFDFT010000308.1 GCA_019309685.1 Deltaproteobacteria bacterium | reverse complement strand
TGCCCGTTCGAGGGTAAGTTTCAAAACCTCAAAGTCGAGGGGTTTGGTCAAATAGTCGTAAGCCCCGGCTTTTAAGGCTTCAACCGCTGAATCGACTGACGAATAGGCCGTCATTATCAGAATAGGAATGGACGGATTATACTCTTTGATTTCTTTTAGGGCCTCGATTCCGCTCATTTGAGCCATTCGAACATCCATCAATAGGAGATCAAACGGCCTTTCTTTAACGTTTTCGACCGCCTGAGTACCGTCATCTGCTAAGGTAACCGTATATCCCCAGCTTTTAATAATTGTTTTAAGCGCCGTCAAATGGCCGGGATCATCATCGACCACAAGAATGTGAAGCGGATTCTGCAAGTTCATAATAACCTCATCAAATCTTTTTAGCAGGAATGACGATTGTAAATGCTGTGCCCTGTCCGGAAACACTGCGAACCTTTACCTGTCCCTTGTGGGCCTCGATGATTTTGTGGACAATCGCCAGACCTAAACCGGTACCTTTGACCTTGGTTGTAAAATAAGGGTCGAATATTTTGTTCAAATCTTCAGTTTTAATTCCTGAGCCGGTATCTTTAATTTCTATATTAATGGAGTTTCCTTCTGTTATAGAATTTTCAATGGTGAGCCGGCCGCCGGTATCCATCGCCTGAAGCGCATTTAGATATAGATTCAGAAGGCATTGCGAAAATCGATCTGAATCTATTTCAGCCACCAACTGTTGTTGCGATAGATTTAATTTGATCGCTATATCCTTATTAGATGCTTCTTTTTGTATGAGCCGAACCGAATGTTCTAAAAGTTCATTTATATCAGTTTGTTTTAGTTTTAATTCTTTCGGTCTGGCGAACTCCAGCAGTTCGCTGATGACCCGGTTTAAGCGGTCTACTTCCTGGATCATAACACCGGCCGCTTTTTTATCATCACTGTCTTCATCAAACTTACTTTTAAAATAGGATGCGATACCTTTGATGGAACTCAATGGGTTTCTGATTTCATGCGCAACACCGGCGGCAAGTCCTCCTATGGCTGCCAGTTTTTCCTTTCGGCGGATTTCATCCTGTAGATGGCGCACTTCGCCAAGGTCTCTTAATATCAATACCTGGCCGACAAACTGTCCTTCTTCGTTAATGATTTTCGATGCGCTGACGCTAACCGGAACTATTTTATCCTTGGTAAATTCACACACCATCTCTTTCTCAGATATTGATTCACCGCGATCCAGAGCTTCCTTTAACCCGCAGAAGTGACTCGGCAAAATATTATCCGGATCCACCCCCCGAGCTTTTGATAAATCCAGACCGGTGATTCGTTCAGCAGCGCTGTTGTAAAAGGCTATTTTTCCGTCTTTATCTGTGGCTATCAACCCCACCGGAAGGCTTGTAACTACCTCGTCAGCAATCGCACTTGTATCCTGTAATGATTTTTTGGCTGAGCGATAGCTTTGCATCCAGAACATTGAAATAAATCCGGCCAAGCCTAAAACGAACAAGACCCCAGAAATGATCATCGTATTTCGGATATCCTCCTTGCGAGCTTCTTCGAAAGGTTTGGGATCTAAACCGACGAGCATGATTTGCTCATCTTCGGCTTTTTCTGGTGGATAACACCAGTCGTTACTTTGGCCCTTCATCATGCCGCGCCTGCACATCATTTGCTGCATACGATTGTTCATCCAGGTATCCCGATTGGAAATAGGTCTGAAATATTTGTAAACTTCAAATGAGAGCCGCTGGTTAGTGGTTTCTACGATTTTCCAATTGGTTTTCCCGGATAAGTCAAGCATACTTAAGTAAGGACTGTGATTTAGTTGAGTGCCGAGGAGTCCTTTATCGCTGCTGGCCAGAACCATCCCCTTCTTGTTGATAATCGTCAGATAAAGCACATCCGGCAACAGGGCAGTCTCTTCGATTAACGTTTGGACTTGCTGACCACCCCACATCATACCCATCATACCGGTTCGAGTTCCAGCTTCCACCGCCTTTATAAGAGCAGCTCCTTTCTCGCTCAGAATACGGGACATATACTGCTTTTCACGATTGTAATTCTGCACTGCCAGCACAACTACCGTTATGAGCAAAATTAGAACCGATCCAACGATTATCCATGGCGAAGTGGGTATTCTACCGCCATTTCTATGTTTAGCTTTTGAAATCATAGTAATTTGCGTAAAGAAATCAGGCAGCAGTCACAAGAGTCAGGAGCCTGACATAATAATTAAGGTTATTAAAATAATTCCTGTTGGGTAATTTGTCAACAACACAGCCCTTGAAAGGGCAACAATGTGAGGCGAAAAACCCCATCCATGCTAAAACTTAACTCGACCGTTTTGAATAACGCGTTGGCCAAAAATGTTTTAATTATGAATTCAAGTACTTACAAGGGATTCTGAGATTTGGCATCCTGTTTGCATTATGGATTAACCAAACGCATGGTGCCATGACACAAGAACAATTAAAAACCAAAAAAGGAGTCAAGACAAATGAAAAAAATACTTTTTATTCTTTTTGCTATAGCCTCTGTTGCTTTTATCAGTTCTCAAGCTATAGCCTGCTACTGGGACGGTTACTGGGGCGGTCCCATGGGCGCCCCAATGGGCGGCTTTTACGGCAATACCGTTGCTGGCGGTGCCTACCAGGGATTTCTTGACAACACGTCACAACTCCGGCAGGACCTTGCCACCAAACAAGCTGAATACAATGCACTGATGACCCAATCCAATCCTGACCCCAAACGGACATCTGATCTGAACAGGCAAATCACCGCCTTGCACGATCAACTGAGTACTCAGGCGCGGTCATATAATATGCCGGTACCTCGCGGTAATTATGGCCACGGACCCATGAGGGGTTATGGCTGCTGCTGGTAAACTGAATGGAAGGGGAAAGGGATGAATATTCCTTTTCCTCTCCATTACGTATCAGAAGCCGTAAGGTGACATTATGTGGGGATGCGATTACATACCATTTTTAGGTGGAAGAAGTTGGACCGGCGGATTTTTTTCGGGAGGAATTTTACACATGGTGGTATGGGGCTTGGTTGTCCTTCTGTTTATCTATGCTGCAATTCGGATCTTTAAAGCGATTACAGAAGACAAGTATGGTTCGCAACGGGATCGAATCGATTCGCTGGCCATTTTGAAAGCTCGATTCGCAAAAGGCGAGATTTCTCACGAAGAATTTAACAAGATGAAACAGATTCTGTCATAGAGTTAAGATTTGTATCTTTCTTCAAAGCTTCAGATAGGGAATGAGCATTGACTTATTTTGACAATATTAATGAGCTTCTGAATAATCGAAACCCATTTACTTTATCGAGTAACTAACAACTTATAACGTCTGATCGAGTTTTGATTTGATTAGATGTATATTTTATTGCAATGTCACCTTATAAATACCACCAGGGAATTACACTGACAGCCGATCTTTTTCCAATAACATTTTCGCCTCTGTATATGACAAGTCCTTTTTCAGATGTGTTGTTCTTCAGATTGAGCCATGATAAAATATTTGATTTCAGTCCAGGGCTGTATGTTTTTGAAGCTTTTATTTCAATGGGCAGCAGTTTTGAACCGATATCAACAATAAAATCACGGCAATTTTGAAATATATTCTCATTGATAGATATTTGTTCTCCTTCTTGCAATGTTTAAAAATTTCAGGACTCCTGACCTCACGTAAAATCATAGGCTTTTTGAGGCTTCCTAAATCCACCATCTAAATTGTTGAAGCCTTGATAGCCATAGGTTCATAAAGTTTTATTCATGTTATTTAGGTGCAGGCAAAATTGTTGCAGAACCTCATTGCTAAGGGATTTCGTAAAATTAGGCGGTGGATTTTGTGCTTATTTTTTATTGACAATGTCATGCGAATGTATTACATCTGTATAATGATTATTTTTGATGCATCGACTTTGATTTTGCTTGCCAGAACAGATTTGCTCGAATTATTTCTCTCAACCTTTCAAGGAAAGTTTTCGATTCCAAAAAAAGTTAAATCTGAAGTGTGTGTACAGGGTCGGGAAGAGAGACCATTGGTAGAAAGTTTGATCAAACAGGGGAAGATTGAGATTTTAACTGCGAAAAACCCAAGGCAAAAAAGGAAATTAATGGCCGATTTCAATATTGATGAAGGCGAGGCCGAGGCATTGTTGCTTGCC
>JAFDFT010000307.1 GCA_019309685.1 Deltaproteobacteria bacterium | reverse complement strand
GTAACCAGCAAAACGTATTTTTTAGAGATACGTTTCATTTCTTCGAGATATAGAGCAGGGTTCTCTAGCTCGGTCCAGGTTACAAAATTCCAGGCAAGATCGAATTGATTCTCATCAAACCCTGAATTGTATACATCTCTTTCGTAAACCGCATTAACTCTATCCGAAATGCCCAGTTCTTCCCACCCAACCATCATTTCCTGTTCCGCATTCACCAACGTCACATCACAGCCGGCAAGTCCAAATCCTATGGAGTAAAGAGATCCCGCTGCTTTTGCGCCGTGACTCGGCATTTCAACAACTGTTTCGAGTTGGAGATCATTTGTCAGCACCTTGTGCAACTGCAGCAAGACATACCTATCGTAGGTCACACCAAATACTTCTACTTCTTTTTTCATTCTCGAATCTCCATTTGATAATATTGACTTTAAAGTAGTTTTACTTTCTTGTACCAGTCAATTGATGTTTGAATCCCTTGTTCTATGTTTGTCTTTGGTGCAAAGTCCAACTCTCTTTTTGCTTTTTCAATTGAAATACGCCTTCCAGCAGCAATAGATTTGATATTATTAACTGTGACAGGAGGTGTACTACCGATTATCGCAAAAAATCTTTCAATCATATAAGCGCCTATAATTCCAAGATATTTTGGAATAAATGGATAATATGTTCTATTTAATCCAAAAGCATACCAAACAAGTTTTCTGATGTTTCGAATATCATGGGGGTCGTCATCGGCGATAATATATTTTTCACCTTCTCGACCCTTTGTCAAAGCAAGTAATATAGCGTCTATTGCATCTGAAATATACACAAGAGGCAAAAGATTGGCCTTAAATCCAATCTGGGGCAATATGCCTTTTTTCAGTAATTTTATGATAAGAAAAAAATCGTTGATATCACCAGGTCCATAAATATGAGGGAAACAAATCGTTAGTATGGGAAGCTGGTACTTTTGAACATATGAAAATATTAATTCTTCTGCTTCTTTTTTTGACTGACCATAACGATTAATCGGTTGAAGATGTGTTTCTTCATCGATACATTTAACAGGTGGCATTCCAATAGCGGCTGTACTTGAAAAACACAGGATTCGTTTGGGTTTAGATGCAAGACACTCTTCCAGGATATTTTTTGTTCCTAAAACATTTATGCTTCGATATATAGCATAATCATCCATTTTATTTGTTAAGGGTGTGGATACGCCGAGGTGGATGACAACTTCCATATTATCCAGCAAATGCCGAAGGCTTTCTCTATCAGTAATATCTCCTTTTATGATTTTGCATTGTTTTAAAATAGTGTTCTTGGCATGGCTTTCGGGTTTCCGAAGAAGGCATGTTATATCATGGTTATATTTCAAGAGTTCAGGTACCAGTCTGGTCCCGACATAACCGGTTGCACCTGTAATAAATATTTTCATATTAAAATTTCCAGCCTCTATATCTTACAGCCATTTATTTTGTCGATACCACGAAACTGTTTTTCTGACACCTTCTTTGAGATCGATTTTGGGAGAGTACCCCAATTCTGTCTTTGCTTTGCTGATATCCATTCCCCAATTTTTAGACATGGCAAGAATTCGAGACCGGGTCAGCGGAAGTTCCAACCGGATTAACTTTCCCAAGCCTTCCATAACTATTGCTCCAAGCCACGTTGGTTTTTCTGGAAACCTGAAAAAAAATGGCTGCACATTTAATTCCTGTGCAATGGTTTCGGCCCAATTTCTTTTGGTGACAGGTTTTGGACCACCTAATATATAGACTTCTTGCTTAGGTTTTTTATCTAACATAAGTTCAATGCCATCAAGAAGATCATCGATATATACTGGATGGTTTGTTGAGTATCCCTTGCCGATATAAAAGAAAAATCCTTTTTTAATTAGTTTAAACATTAATAATTTGTGCGGATCTCCAGGTCCGTAAGTAAATGTGGGTCTTGCAACACCTAGAGGAAGATTTAATTCTTGTGCCAGTTCAAGTGCTTTACATTCTCCTTTATATTTTGATATTTCATATGGAGTATATGGACAGCATGTTGTTTTTTCATCAGCAGGTTTTCCTTCTCTTGGACCAACCACAGCGCCGGAACTGATATGAAGAAAATACTTTACCCCTGCATTTTTGGCTGCATGGATTAGATTTAGGGTGCCATTTACATTTATATCAGATATCATTTTAGGGGTTAGACCTCTGCCAAGAGCGCCGGCAAAGTGAATTACAATATCAGCATGACCACAAGCATTAACCAAGGTTGAAGGTAAAAGTAAATCTCCATCAATAACAGGAAGGTCATCAACCCTTTTACCGTTTCGTGTCAGGCATATAACGTGTTCCCTTTTGGAATGTAGACGCCTTGCCATTTGGCCGCCAATGTAGCCTGTCGCCCCTGTAATCAAGTATTTCAAAATAATACCTTAACCTAACTTTCATTTACTTTTTTCCAGTAGTAATAAACCCATGCACCATATTCAGACAACACCCATCTTATTTGACGGCCATCCTTCCACCAGCCTTTATGATCATAAGGGTCGGTTTTTGCGGATATAATTCTTATTAAAAGATCACCATCGTAAAAGCTTTTCCAAATAAAACCCGCGCGTTTTGTATGAGATTTACTGGTAGTAATAATTATTTTATTTAAACCCATGTTCTTAAGGTGATTTCCAATAATTTGAGCCTCTCCTGTAGAGTCATATACATCTTCAGCGCTAATAGGTATGACCTTTTCTCTGGGAATATGATATAGCGAAAGAACCCGTAATCTGTTTTCATACCACGGGCAGCAGGGTTCGTATCCCTTTTCTTCGAGTTCCCTTTCAATGTCCATCTTCCGGTTACCATTGATAATGATTTTATCCGCATACCCTTTATTATAAAGATCGGCGGCTTCAATCAAACGCGAATAATATTCTACGCCAGTGTTTAGAACAATGATCGCGTCTGATTGAACGGGCATTTCATCACGTATAAGGAAATTGCCAATTCCGCTTAAAATTGTATCGGATACAAAATATAGGGTCATTATGAAAATCAGCAGGAAAATAAGGATTATCTTGAACCTGCTTAATGTTATTTTATTTGTCATAAGAAAAAAACACTTATCTTGTAATTAAGATTTCACGTATAACGTTAAATAAAGAGGGAGTGTTTAAAAGAATGTTTGAATATGCCTGATTTGCCAAAGGGCAGGCACAGTTTTTATTTTTTATATATTTGCGTATATTCTTTGCTACATCTGAACCCCAAAGTTCAGGAAAATTATAGTCGTATTCGCGAAGATTTCCCATATTTTTATCATATCCAAGTGTACAGCAGGCCCAGATATCTCCATATGCGCTTAAATGGGCATTAGAAATACCAGCATAACAGGGAATTACCTGTTCGTTGGTTTTTAATATTTGGATGGCGAGTTTATAATATACAAGACGGAAGGCATTTGTGATTCGATTAAAAAGGGAACGGTTTTTCATATTTGTTTTGATGTTACTAACAAAATATTCAATGGCCTGTTCATAATCGCGTGCTGATGGTGTAATGTTATGATCCTGGTTATACATTTCGGATCGCTGTTCAGCGATTTCATTGCGATAGGAGTCCATCCCCAACTTGATTATGTAGTCGGAAATTTCTTTTATATCTCTAACATTCCATTTAGAAATAACAGTGCCGAGTTCCACATGAAGTTGAGGAAATTCTGACTGTAATTTTTTGAGTTTGTGAAATACATCCATGACTTTTTTAAAATTGCCTGGCACACCTCGGATGGCATCATGTTTTTCTTCAATGTGATCCATGCTTGGCTTAACTGTCAGGCGAACATGAGGATATTTTGCTTTTAATAAATCAAGGATATCTTTTGTTTTCTTTTCTATACGATTGACGGCAATCGCATTGGTTGGAATATGAATGATCCCAGGTGTAAGGTATTTACAGGCAGCTTCAATGATTTGAGTAATATCATCACGAAGAAAAGGCTCTCCACCGCTTATATTAAAAATATAGATGTGGCCCATAGACATAAATATTTTATCAATTTCAGAAATGGTTAATTCTTCTTTGCGCTTTTCAGGATGCTTATTATAAAGGTCCCAAATGTGGCATGTTTTGCATTTAGATTGGCACTGATTTGTTACTGAAAATGTGAGATTTATGGGACTGCC
>JAFDFT010000306.1 GCA_019309685.1 Deltaproteobacteria bacterium | reverse complement strand
ACATAGAGGAGAAAAGGAATATGGATGAATTCAGCAAAATAGTCTTGGACTACGCAGGGCTGGAGGGCTCGATTAGGGCAGGTATCGCCACGATTGACACCCTGACCGGCGGTCCTACGTCAACCGACCTGTCTTACGTATTGCCCGGGGCTAAGTCGGCGGTGGTGTTTTCGTTTGCCATGGACCAGAGTGCCATTCCCGATTATCTGGGCAAAAAGAATCGTCGTGGGTATGAAAAAGAATACTATAATGTGAACAGTATTTCGTCCGGTGTAGCAGTTAAGATGCAGGGTTTCTTAAGGGAACGCGGACACCAGGCCGCGGCCCTGGCCGCCAACGATGTGTACCGCACCGATCCCGAACTGGGTCCCAATCGCTTGTACCCGCCAGTGAGCCTGCGCTATCTGGCGGCCGCGTCTGGCGTTGCCACGTTTGGCTGGTCAGGCAACATGATCGATGAAAAGCACGGGGCCTGCATCATTCTGGGCGGAGTGGTGACCACTGCTGAATTGACACCCACCGCACCGTTGAACCAGGATGACAACTATTGCGATGGCTGCAGGATTTGTTCTGCGGCCTGTACCTCACGGCTGATGAACCATGATAAAATGACCGAAGTAACCTTAGGCGATCATACCTTTTCCTACTCCGCCCGGCGCACGTACTTGCGCTGCGCCTATGTGTGCGGCGGGTATACCGGCTTGCATAAATCCGGAAAGTGGTCCACCTGGTCCCCGGGACGTTTTCCCATTCCGGAGCAGGATGAAGAATTTTTGGAGCTTTTGGTCGGGGCTGGTCAACTATCCGGCGAACGTCCGGTGGGCGAAGGCGGGCGGTATCATTCGCTCATGAACCACAAATTGTACACTACCTGTGGCAACTGCCAAATCGTTTGCGTGCCGGACAAGGAAGAGCGCAAACGGCGTCTGAATCTGCTCAAAAACAGCGGTGTGGTATTGCAGAACGCAGACGGCTCACTTGAGCCTATCGCGGCCGAGGATGCCGAAAAACGGCTGTCAGCTATGACCGAAGAGCAGCGGCGGCTGTATACAGGCCGGCCGGAAGCACCTGAAGAAATGAAGCCTTTACTGGCCGATGCGCTCAAGCATTTTATAGTAAACTGATTCGAACAAACTTTACAGGAAGAGGAATATGTCTCTAAATCAAATAATCGTAGAGTTCCTGATGGAAAGAGGCGCTATCAAGGTGGGTTTTGCCAACAAAGAAACACTGGCAGGAGGTCCGCCCAGTATCGATCTCGATTATCGGCTTGAAGGTGCTAAATCAGCCATCAGCTTCGCCCTTCCCATGAATCGGGATCATATCCGTCTGTTCCTTTCTAAAAAAGACCGGAGTCCCCACGAAAACGATAACATCGAAACCAATCTTAGATGCAAGGATCTTTCATGGGAGCTTGCAGCGATGCTGAAGGAGGAGGGGCACTTGTCCAAGGGCTGCGCGGCGAACCAGAAGTATCGTCAAGATACCGAAGACTGGATGTTATATCTGCATCCTGATCTCAGCCATCGGTATATGGCAGTCCGTTCCGGGGTTGGATCATTCGGCTGGTCGGGAAATGTGGGAATTAAGGATTTCGGAACAGCTATTATGTTGGGAACGGCCGTGACCACTGCCGAACTCGAACCCACCGATCCGGAGCCTGAAGAGGAACAATTCTGCGATCAATGTAAAATGTGTGTTTCCGCGTGTGCCACGGACATGTTTGACCGCAACAAAGAAGATTCGATCACTTTGGGTGGAAAGGAATTCAAATACTCTTATCGTAACGAGATTATGCGCTGCAACCTCTGTTGCGGCGGAATTACAGGTCTATCTTCATCCGGGAAATGGTCCACCTGGTCCCCGGGTCGGTATGATTTGCCCTGGGAACAGGAAAAATTGGTCGAGGTGGCTATAAACGCATCCCAGGCTTACGCGAAACGGCCTACCATCCCCGGAGGGTACATAAACGTCGTCAACAATGAAAGGACATACATGACCTGCGGCAACTGCCAGATTGTCTGCTGGGGGAATAAAAAAGAGACTGCTGAAAATGTCAAGATCCTTCACAGTTCCGGGTGTGTCATTCAGGAACCTGATGGCGAAATCAGGGTTTATCCGGGCGAAGAAGCCGCTGAAAAATTCGGGAGGTTGCCCTCTGAACACCAGAAGCTCTACTGTTGACCTTTATTTCAGCTTCAGTTTGTTTCGATATATGTCTTCCACCCATGGAGTCATGGGAATCGTGATCTGCCAGAAAGAGAATAAGACGTTTTTACATGAACTTTTCCACATCATGGCAGTCCGTTTTCCACGGCTGGGCGGGATTTTTAGAAAAATGGATGATCTTTTCGGTTATAGTCTGGTGTGTAAATCAGATTCGGCCATGAATGACTGGTGGAATTATAAAGGCCCCATCAAAGCATTAAAAATTTATTTATTCAAATACGATACCTGTCGAGTCATCAGTGTTTGATCCCACAATAATTTCTACCCATAACGGTAAAAAGGAAAAACGGAATGAAAAAGTCGCTTCCCATCTGGTTAACCCTAATTATTCTGATTGAAACGCTTCCCATGTTTATCGGACCGCTGCTTGCAATCCTCAAACCCTCGGCGATGGCGGGTTTTGGATTGTCTGATTCTGGGAGTTTTGCCTGGATTTATGCAGCCCGGAACTTTGCGGTTGGGATCGCTTTTGTACTTGCCTTTGCTTTAAAGGATACACGCATGCTGTTTATCCTGATTTTAATCCGCTTGATTACCGATTTGCATGATTTACCGGTGGGCCTTTATTTTGGCGGTTGGTCAAGCCCGCCGCGAGCCATTGCTTTGTTTACGTTGCTCTATTACCTGCCGGCGATATACGCGCTGCGTTATCTCTGGAAAGAGATGAATGCTGAAAAAGAGCAATAAGGAACCCAATGAGTTTGATTTAAATTAAACAAAACATCTGTCTTGATTTTGCCTTTTTTTGTCCTCAACATTGATTCAGGGATGAGTAATTTTGAATTAAAGCAGAAAAATAAACTGAAGGAAGGTGGATACAATCCCCAGGAAGTGAGAGATCCCTTGTATGTGATGCTGCCCGGTGAGTCCGAGTACACCGAGCTTACGCCAGACGTATTTTCAGAAATTGAAAACGGTAAATACCGATTCTGATCTTCATCGTGCCGGAAATCCATCAGGCATTGAAGACCAGTTCCATTAAAAAGGTAGTCAACAAGGAGACTAAGGAAATGACATTTTCATCGAACGTTTTAAGTATAGAGTGCAAGGGCCCTGTCGGCACACTTTGGCTGGATCGGCCTGAAAAGCGCAATGCCATGAATCAGGAAATGTGGACCGCTCTCCCCTCCGCCATAACCGAGTTGGGCAACAACCCCGATATTCGCGTTGTCATCATCGCCGGGCGCGGGAAAAGCTTTTGTGTCGGACTGGATATTTCTTCTGCGGGAGAATCTCAGGATCAATCACCTCCTCCATCGGGCGCCATCGCCAATCTGCGACAATTTGAAATAACCCGTTCCTTTCAGGATGGGATCACCGCCATTGCCAATTGCCCGGTCCCCGTTATCGCTGCGGTTCACAGCCATTGTATCGGCGCCGGTATTGATTTGATTACCGCCTGTAATATCCGGCTGGCATCTGCCGATTCGATATTCAGTGTCCGGGAAACCCGAATAGGAATCGTGGCAGATGTCGGTACATTACAGAGGCTGCCCGATATTGTCAGCGCGGGGCACGTTGCGGAACTGGCCTATACGGGCAAGGATTTCGATGCAGCCCATGCTGAAAAAATCGGGCTGGTGAACAATGTTTATCCGGACGTTGAAGCTGTTCAGGCTGCAGCCCTGAAGCTCGCTTCCGAAATCGCTGCTAATCCGCCGCTGGCGGTGCGCGGCACCAAGTTTATCCTGCAGCAGAGTGAAAATCTGACCAAGGAACAAAGCCTTCTGCTTAACGGTCTTTGGACGATGGCAACAAGCCTGAATTCCAACGATTTCATAGAAGCAATAGGAGCATTTATGGAAAAACGCGCTCCAAAATTTACCGGGACCTAAACAGTTTTATTGCGACCGGATGGTCATGTGTAAGCATTCTTGCCAGGACATCCGGTCGTACCCTGCTACGGTCCGTAGTCTTCGGCGTTTTCAAACAGGTGCGTGCCCA